>JAYPDB010000008.1:0-11473 GCA_038125045.1 Bacteroidota bacterium | reverse complement strand
GATGCTAATGAAGATGTCACAAAAGAGTATACTATTATAAATACGGACCGATCAGCTTTAGCAACCTTGTTTGGTCATTTGGCTACAAAAGTAAGTCAGGATAGACACCTAGCTTTTAGCGGCAAAGGTGACGCATCGACGGCCTATAGTGGAAAAATCAACCTGAATTTTAAAGGTAGTGCGGGTCAAAGTTTTGGGGTCTTTCAAACGAGTGATGTAGATATTCGGCTGGAAGGGGAAGCCAACGACTCGGTGTGTAAATCCATGAGTGGTGGTAAAACCGTTATTGTACCCCCAAAAGGTATCAGCTACACCCCAGAGGATAATGCCATTATTGGTAATTGTGCGCTGTATGGTGCTACCGGTGGCACGCTGTATGTTCATGGCCAGGCTGGAGATCGTTTCGCCGTTCGTAATTCAGGAGCAACCGCAGTGGTTGAAGGAACAGGGCTACACGCCTGTGAGTACATGACCAATGGTAAGGTCGTTATTTTGGGTCAAACCTCTGATAATGTGGGGGCAGGTATGACTGGCGGAACACTCTATATGTATGAGGATCCATCACTCAGAATAAATAGTGATTACATTGCAGAAGCGCCATGTACCTCAAGTGACTTAAAAGAATTAAAGTTGCTATTAGAGGACTATGTTCGTGAAACTGGTTCCAAGAAGGCTGCTTACATTGTGAAAGATTGGGAAAATGCTATAAATCAATTCAAAAAATTTATTCCAATTTCTATGATTACCGTGGGTGATGCTGATTCATTGGTTCAGAAATAAAAAATAATTCATACCTTTTAAGCCATTACTCGAAACAAGACTCTTTAACGTGACTCCACCCAAAGAATTGACGGACAGGGATTTATCTTTTCTCAGAGAATTAGAAGCTCTACTATATGAGCGAAAAGAAGAAATGCCAAAGGGTAGCTACACCACTTCCATGTTCAAAAAAGGATTGGATAAAATTGCCCAAAAGGTAGGTGAAGAAGCAGTTGAAACGGTCATTGCTTCCAAAAATCAAGGAAGCAAAGAGACCATAGAAGAAGCATCTGACTTGTTATTCCACCTTATGTTATTGTTGGCAGAAAAAGAAATCCCGCTTCATAAAGTGCTAAAAACCCTTCGTAAACGACACGATAAAGGCAATCATAAACATATTGGTGAATAATCTTGAGTATAGTCGTTCAATGGCTCAAGGAAGGGTACCAATTTGAAGCCGAAAATAGGGTTGGTGGTAAAATCAGAATCGACGGAGACGGGGTACTTCAGGGCATAGAGGGTGGGATTGCTCCACTAGAATTACTATTAGCTGGGATTGGAGCATGCAGCGCCGTTGATGTGGTGATGATTCTAAAAAAGCAGCGCCAAGTAATCGAATCATTAGAGGTTCAGGTTGATCCAGAGAAAGTGAAAAATGAAATCGGTTACTCTGAGTACAAAACTATTCACATGCATTATACACTGACAGGTGATATAGACACCAACAAGGCTCAGAAGGCACTGGAGCTTTCCATTACTAAATACTGCTCGGTATCAAAAGCGTTAGAAAAAAGTTCCGAAATAAGTTTCAGCTTCGAGATACGCTCTTAGTCTTTGTTTCCCTCGATTGATTGAGTTTGCTGAGAAGCCTATAAATGAGATATAAAAAAAGCCCTTAGTACAACTAAGAGCTTTTTTAAAAACATAGGCTAACTACGAGTGACTACATAATCCGAGTAATCAAATCTGCCGTTCTCATAGAGTAACCAGCCTCATTATCATACCAGCCAATTACCTTAACTAAGGTACCGTCAACTTTCGTAAGGTCGCTGTCAAAGATATTAGAATGTGGGTTACCTACAATATCGGTAGATACCAAAGGTGATGTAGAGTATTCTAATATACCTTTTAGTGCACCTTCAGAAGCCGCTTTGAAAGCTGCATTAACTTCTTCTGCTGTGGTTTCTTTACTTACTTCACATACAAAGTCAGTTAATGACCCAGTTGGGGTTGGCACACGAACCGCACCACCATCTAGCTTTCCATTAAGATGTGGTAAAACTAATCCAACCGCTTTGGCCGCACCCGTAGAAGTAGGCACAATGTTAATAGCAGCAGCTCGAGCCCGTCGCATGTCCTTATGTGGAGCATCTAGAATTCGTTGATCTCCAGTGTAGGCATGAATGGTGGTCATAAAACCCTTCACCAATCCAAAATTGTCATCAATCACTTTTGCCATTGGAGCCAAACAGTTGGTGGTACAGGATGCATTAGAGTAAATTTCAATGCTCGCATCAATTTTATCGTCGTTAACCCCCAAAACAATCGTCTGAATATCGCCTTTTGCGGGAGCTGAAATAACCACTTTTTTAGCACCAGCTTGGAGATGCTTCCCCGCTGATTCCTTGTCGGTGAAGAAACCAGTAGATTCGATAACAACATCAACTCCAAGAGCACCCCAATGTAAATTTGCTGGATCTCTCTCAGCAGTTACGGTAAAACTCATACCATCAATGGTGAGTTTGTCTCCATTCGCCTGTACATGACCCGCAAAGGTTCCTTGTGATGAATCATACTTGAATAAGTGAGCAAGCGTAGCTGTATCCGTCAAATCATTTACGCCAACAATTTCAATCTGTTCGGCATATTTAGCTAAAATCGCTCGGGTTACCATTCGGCCGATACGGCCAAATCCATTTATCCCGACTTTGATCTTTGACATGATTTTTTCCTTAGTTTAATGAATATTATGTATCAGTTGTAAGTTTTAAAATTACCATTAAAAGCGCATTTTTTCAATGATTTATACGTGAAATCTTCATGTTAAAAGGCTTTTTGAAATGGGAGCGCTTTTCTGCCTATATTACAGAATAATTATTCATCTAAATTGTATTCATTATGTCGGACCTTACTCTAGAACAGTATAGAAATGAAGAATATCTTGATTTCCAAAATCCAAGCGTACTAAAAGCTCAACAACTTGCACTTGAAGAAGTACGCGCGAAATTTGGAAAGGAATATCTGTTTTATAGTAATGGTAATTGGCAGAAAGGTGAATCAGGGCTCTTCGATAGTACCAACCCCTCTAACCTGAACGAAACCATTGGAACCTTCCAAAAGGCAAGTTCTACTCAAGCACTACAAGCACTAGATGATGCTTGGACAGCCTATCATGAATGGCAATTTGTACCGGCTCAAAAACGTGCCGATTATCTATTCAAAATGGCTGAGATCATGAAGAGACGACGATTAGAGATTAATGCATGGATGATTAGTGAGGCGGGGAAAAACTATTTAGAGGCAGATGCGGACACAGCAGAAGCCATAGATTTTGTTGTTTACTATGCTTACGAAGCCTTGCGCATGGACAAAGGCATGCCTGTTCTATCTGAAAATTGGGGTGATTTTAACCGCACAATCTACATGCCTATTGGAGCCGGTGTAAGCATTTCTCCATGGAATTTCCCTTTTGCTATTTTTGTGGGGATGGGCATTGCTCCTATTGCAGTAGGTAATACCGTTGTTGCTAAACCAGCACCAGACACCCCAAAAATGGGTCAAATTATGGCTGAAATAGTTGAAGAAGCTCAGTTACCTGCAGGGGTTTTTAATTATGTGACCGGTGATAACCTCGAAGTGGGAGAAACGTTAGCACGGAGTCCTAAGACTCGATTCATTTCCTTCACGGGATCAAAAGCTGTCGGACTACATTTAACCGATATTGCCGCTCAAGTAGTGGAAGGACAACACTTTTTAAAACGCATGATTTGCGAACTGGGTGGTAAAAATGCAACTGTGGTAGATAAGGATGCTGATTTAGATAGTGCAGCAGAAGAAATTGTAAAAGGGGCATTTGGCTTTCAAGGCCAAAAATGCTCTGCAGGATCTCGAACCATCGCAGTAAAAGAAGTATATGACACGCTATTGGAAAAGGTGGTTGAAAAGACCAAAAACTTAACTGTAGGTGATGCTAAAGATAACTTTCCAGCAGGCCCGGTAGTTAATGAAAAAGCTGTTGAAAAAATTATGCACTACATAGAAGTAGGGAAAAAAGAAGGTAGACTTATGTATGGCGGCACACTAGCTCAGACTGAACATCCCGGGCACTATATTACTCCAACAGTATTTGCCGACATATCAGAAGATGCCGTGATCGCACAAGAAGAAATATTTGGACCGGTTACTGCCTTTATTAAGGCAGAAGATACCGAAGACGCCATTCGGATTGCCAACAAGACTCAATATGGGTTAACGGGCGCCTATTTCTCTAATGATCCAACTAAAATTGACTACGCTTTACGGAATTTTAAAGTTGGGAACCTATACATTAATCGAAAATGTACGGGGGCACTTGTAGGCGCACAACCCTTTGGTGGTTTTAATTTAAGCGGTACCGATGCTAAAGCTGGTGGAAGGGATTACCTGAAGTATTTCTTGGAGCCCAAATCGATGACTTTGCGTCCTAAAGTACAGGTTCCATTCAATCTGAAAGAATTTTCTTACTCTAAAGATTAGCCCTTAGTGGTCTGCAGGGATATTTAGTCATCGAGGCTAATATCATCGGGGGCCGGGTCATCTGAGATTAATTCATCTACATCGGCAGAATCATCCACATCCTCATCCTCGTCGTCGTCGACAGGTGCTGGTGCTGTTTTTACCTTTTTAGGTTTCGTCTCATTTTTGGCCCCTGCCCTGCGAAGAACCAACGCAACATCGGTTTGATCATTTTCATTGGCAATCATAATGGCTGTATCACCGTTCCGGTCTCTCAAGTATACATTAGCCCCTTTCTCTATCAAATAATTCACCACATCTAAATCACCCACTTTAGCTGCTACCATAAGTGCCGTGTGACCCCATCTTTGCTGAAAATCAATATCTGCGCCCTGTTCAACCAACCACTTTACGGCATCTAAATGTCCATTTCTCGCCGCTTGTATCAAAGCCAAAGGACCTATAGGAGCCCCTTTCTCAACGAGAAACTGTAACATTTGTAAACTTCCATTTTCAGCTGCTCTATTTAAAGCGGTTCCACCTAATTTTGTCTGAACGTTTAAATCAGCGCCAGACTCGACCAGTAATTGAACAATTTCAAAATGATCTTTTTCCGCCGCTAATATTAAGGCAGTTGCACCACTCGTATTTACTTGGTTAAGGTCTACACCCTCTTCAATAAGTTCTTGAACATGTGTTAAATCACCTGTTTTAGCAGCTAATAGGAGTTCCATTGGATCGTATACTTGATTCAGAATATGGTCTAAATTTTAACCGAAATGATACTAAACCCTAAGCCTTTCTCAAATAGTCAGGAAAAATAATTTTTACCCTATTTACCCAAGCTAACGCGTCCATATGTTTACATCACCACATTCCAGGTAACAAGCTCTAAGCAATGACTAATCAGATGAGTTAAAACGACCAACTAAGGTTTGGTTCCTTAAGTAATCGGCAGCTGAAATCCGTTTTTTTGAAGGAAACTGCAACTCATTTATTTCAATATATCCGTCGGAACATGCAACTATTAAGCGTCCATGATCACTATTAATATGCCCAGTGAATTGATTTTGAGTAGGTTCAACCAAAGCTAACTGCTCTAAGGTTTTTGGTCTTGGAAGTGAAATTGCGTGAATTTTGATGGGGGATTCATGCCACTCCACCCAAGCACCTGGTGAAGGGGTCATGGCTCTAAATTGATTGTATACTTCCACAACTGTTTTTGAAAAATCTAACTTAGCATCATCTTTGTGTACCTTAGGAGCGGGTGATGCTAAAGAATGATTTTGAGGAGTTAGTGAATATTCTCCCCTCGACAATACATCCAGAGCTTCTTCCAGCAATTCCGCACCCATAACTTTCAAACGTTGATATACATCTCCCGTTGTTTCATGAGCTTCAATCGTTGTGGTATTGAAACAAAGAATAGCACCAGTATCTACCTGTTTATCTAAAAAGAAAATTGTGTTCCCTGTAACCTTCTCACCATTTGCAATAGCCCAATGTATTGGAGCCGCCCCTCGATATTTAGGAAGTAAAGAGGCGTGGATATTTATAGAACCAATGGTTGGGATCGCTAAGAGTTGTTGAGGTAATACTTTGAATGCTACAACTACAAATAAATCGGGCTTTAAGTCCAATAAAGTTGCTTCAAGGTGTTCGTCCTGCATGGAATCGGCTTCTATTACCGGTATTCCGAATTCCTGAGCCATAGCCTTAACGGGGGTAGGAGATAATTCCCTTCCCCTACCTCTTCGTTTATCTGTTCCGGTTACCACAGCTAACAATTCATGCGAAGAATCAATGAGTACCCTAAGACTGGGTAATGAGAATTCCGGCGAACCCATAAAAATGATCTTCATAAGACTACTACTCATCTTAACTTTTGGCCTTTAATGGATAGCTAGTATCTACCTTCCCAGCTTCAATTTCGGCAAGATGAGAACGATGCATACGTCTTCTGAAACTGGTTAGGTGGTCGATGAAAAGGACTCCATCTAAATGATCTAACTCATGCATTACTATTCTTGCTGGCCATCCACTTAAAGAAATTTCTTGCTCACTAAAGGTGTGATCCCTGTATCGAAGTAGGATAGATTCGGAGCGCTTCACTTTATCATTGAGCTCAGGTAAACTTAAACATCCTTCATCCATAACCACCATTTCATCACTTTTGCTAATAATCACAGGGTTGATGCAAACCATTGGTCCGATTTCCGGCTCATCCTCATCGAGTACAGGGTCTGGGTCAAAAACAAAAATTCGTTGCGATCTACCTACTTGAGGAGCCGCAAGTCCCAAACCGTTGGCATGATACATCGTTTGAATCAAGTCTTGAATAAATTTCTCAACATCTTGATCTAATTCAACTACTTCTTTAGCTATCGTACGTAACACCTGATCATTATAGGTAACAATGGGTAAAACAGACATATCACATTATCTTTGATGATCTAAAAATCTTTGTAGTATTATGGATGCCGCTATTCTATCTAACCTACCTTTCTCCTGTCTCTTCTTTTTTGAAGTACCCGAGTCAATTAATACTTGCGCGGCTTCTTTTGAACTATATCTTTCATCTACTTTATGAATCTCTAATGTTGGATACCTTTTCGTACATGAACGTATAAATGTACGAACACGATCCACAGAAGTCCCCTCGTTTCCATCCATTTCAAGAGGCCACCCAACAATGATCCCTCTATATTCATTGGTTGCAATTAGCTGATCTAATTTAGTCCATAACGCGTCATTGGCTACCGTTTCTAAAGGGCTTGCAATGGTACGTAATAAATCGGTATGTGCTAAGCCAACACGCTTAGCACCTAAATCAATGGCTAAATACCGAAAATAGTTCGATAACAACGATTACGAATTAGAATCTTCTAAGGGTTCCCGCAAAAATTGCTTCAACATTTTGCTGGGTTTGAAGTGAGTTTTTCTGTGCGCAGGTACGTAAATCACTTCATTGGTTTTGGGATTTCTTGCTTTGGGCTTGGCTTTTGTTTCTTTCACCTCAAAAACTCCGAAATCTCTAATTTCTATTCTACATTCCGTATCTGCCGACATCATTATATCTCTTAGCGCGTTAATAACGGAATCCACCCAAGGTTCAACTTTAATCATGGGGTCATTATTGGCTTCTGCTACTCTTCTAACGATATCTCGTTTTGTGTACGTCATCATAATGTTTAGTCCTAATTTCTTGAGCTCGTCTTAATGCTATTATAATTTTGTTTAAATAAATCAGTTCTCTGATTGATTGAAGGGTATTTATCTCATAACAAATTGTTATTTATATAAATACATAGCCTAAATTAAAGAACCTACTATTCAATAGCTAACAACTACTCGTATCGTAAAACATTTTTTACACCTTGTAATTTTTCTAGGCGTTTCATGATTTTTTCAAGGTGGCTTATACCATCGACGTACAGAGTGATGATACCTTCAAACATCCCTTCATCGCTTGACACGTTAATACTTTTCATATTGGTAGATAGTGATCTAGATAAGATATCAGTGATATCATTTATCATCCCTACTCGATCTTCTCCAATCACTCGTATAGCCCCTAAGAATGTAGAATCTATGGAACCCGCCCAACGAACATCAATGATTCGATCACTTTCATTCTTTAAAAGGTGCTGAGCGTTATTACACATACTTCTGTGAATTTTCACATCCCCGTTACGAGATATGAAGCCCAACACCTCATCTCCCGGAATTGGATTACAACAATTAGCATAGGTATATTTTACGTGACTAATATCACCATTAAGAATGAGAGCATTGCCCTGACCAAAAGCTCTAGCCGCCTCGAAATACTTTTGTTGAACCTCTTCGTAGGTGGAATTATTAGCTTCTAATACGTCTATCTCGTCCTGTTCTATTTTACCCGTACTCTTGAACTTCTTAGCTTCTTTAAATATTTGATTTACGTCAATTGAGCCTTTTCCCAAATCGTAAAATAGGCCTTGAGTGGATTCGTATTTAAACTTTCTAGCAATCCTAGTGAGTTCTTGATCGGTCATTTCAAGCTTACCTTTAGCACATTGCTTATCCCACAATTCACGACCAATATCTGCGATCTTACGCTGTTTCTGCTTAATAAATTGACGAATCCGGGATTTTGCCTTGTGTGTTACCACATCATCCATCCAATCAGGATTCAAATTAATTTTGGACCCAGTGATGATCTCAACTTGATCACCATTTTTTAGTTTATGGCGTAAGGGCACCATTTTATCATTTACCTTAGCAGCCATGGCGCGCTCACCAACCTCACTATGAACATCAAAGGCAAAATCGATGGGTGTAGCATTGAAAGGTAGGGTTCTCAATTCACCCTTAGGAGTAAACACATAAATCTCATCCTGATACAGATTTAACTGAAAATCTTTTACAAAGTCTGCCGTTGAATCGGGTCTTGGATTATCCAATACGTCACGAACCCAAGAAACAAAACGGTCTAGCGTATCGGAACCCGCCTGCTCCCCTTCTTTGTATTTCCAATGTGCCGCTAGTCCTCTTTCGGCAATATTATCCATTTTTCGGGTTCGAATTTGAACCTCTACTTTCTTCCCCTGATTGGTAATGACCGTAGTGTGTAATGATTGATACCCATTTGCTTTAGGTACTGAAATAAAATCTCTGAACCTTTCCGGTATGGGGGTATACCAATCCGTAATAATTGAATACACTCTCCAACAATCTTCTTTGGTATGCGGATCTTCTAAAATGATACGAATGGCAAATAAATCATAAATCTCTTCAAAAGGCTTTTGCTGCCTTTGCATTTTTCTATAAATAGAATAGATATGTTTGGGCCTACCTTTGATTTCAAATGAAAGATTCTGTTCCCTTAATTGGCGTCCTACGGGCATCATCAATTCATCAATAAAGGCTTCCCGGGATTCTTTTTTTTCTCTTAGTTTTCGTGCTACAAATTTAAAAGATGTTGGATCAATGGTTTTAAAACATAGATCCTCAAGCTCATTCTTTATACTGAACAACCCGAATCTATGAGCCAAAGGGGCATAGAGATCCATGGTCTCAGAAGCGATTTGAATTTGTTTCTCTCTCCTTAAGTGTTGAATTGTCCTCATATTATGCAGACGGTCTGCAAATTTGATTAATATGACTCGGATATCTTCGGCCATACTAAGTAAGAGTTTCATAAAGGTTTCAGCCTGCTTAGAATCTCGTGTTTTAAATACCCCTGTTATCTTGGTCACCCCATCAATGATAACCGCTACCTCATGACCGAACCAATGTCTTATATCCGTTAAACTTATGTCTGTATCTTCAACGGTGTCATGTAATAGGGCGGCAATAACAGATGTGTCATCTATGTTGATTTCTTGAGCCACAATTTTAGCAACTTCAACTGGATGATAATAATAGGGTTCTCCCGAGGCTCGTGTAACTCCGTTATGTGATAGATAACATAAGGTAAAGGCCTTGATGATTTGTTCCTCATCCAGAGTCCCAATGTTCGTACGACAAACATGGAGTAATTGCTCTAAATCTTCTCGTTGAGCTTGTTCAAGCTTAAAAGAATCAATTTCATATTTATGAATAGTAGACACTCAAGTATACATCTAGTAGTTAAAAACGAATGCTGAGTCCGAATACCATACGACCCGTCTTGGCATCGAATTGGTCAAATTTTGGGGAGCCTAACTCTGTATTTGTATATCTGTATTCAACAAACGGTTTAAGTATTGGTATTATACTAACTTTAGCACCTAAAGAAGCATTCCAATACACATTATCATCTGATTTCTCAGAGAGCAATAAGTCGTAAACTCCATTATCAAAATTAAAGGGTTGAAGTACTTTTGGCGTAATATTAATTCGTTCAGTTCCTATCCCAACACCAACATAAGGCTCAACAAGACCTACATGTACACCAAGAATCCCTTGAATACCCAGATCATAGTTGGTGATGTCCTCAGAATACCTCAATCCCTGTTGTGTGAGTTCGTTCTCATCACTAAAGTAACTTGCATGAGCCCGAATACTAAGGTTAACAACGGGAAGTTGTGAAAGGAGTGGTAATTCTATTCGTAATCCAAATCCATTTTGAGGTTCTTCATCCCGTAATTCATAAGATACTCCAACTTCTGTTTGACCACTTACCGTATGAAAAAAACAAACAGAGAGAAGAATCACGGTATTAATGCGTAAGAATATGTTTTTCGGTGTACTCATACCTAATAATTTACCGCTAATTGAACATAAAAAATACCAGTTGTTTTAAATTTAATGGACTCATTTAGATGGTTCATACTTCAAGAACTAAAGTTTTTAATTATTTCTTAGGTATCATTTTGTAATACTCTTATATTTGTGACTCGAAATGCCGCGGTGGTGGAATTGGTAGACACGTTGGACTTAAAATCCAATGGTTATTTAAATGACCGTGCCGGTTCGAGCCCGGCCCGCGGTACTTCATTTCGTCTTCTTTTATTTAGGCATATCCAATAAGACGATCTCCCTTGCGCTGAAAAGTAACCTCTCTTGTCACTTGTTGACTCCTTTTCAAGTAAAACCTAGACTCATATTTCGTTATTAATACAATAACATATATGCATATATAAATACGACTTGAACAAAGAAGCATTAGATACTGTACATAACTTTAAAATTCTAAAATCAACTAGTAAGATTTAAGACCACCAAATATTCAATGTTTTCAATTGTTATAATTTTAAAGTGACTTTTTTTTTTTTGTGAAAAAACATATATTAAAATATTGTGTAACCCTAATCACTGAAAAGTGAAATTGTTAACCCGAACCTCTAGAAACTGAACCCTTCTAGGGGTTTTTTTTATCTTTTTTACGGTATTCCCTTTAGCAAATTTTGGTTTCAGAAAGTATATTAAATCAAACTTTACAATGAACTTATGTGGGAAACGAAACGAATAATAAGATGGACTTTACTGATTGTGGGAGTACTAGCGATACTAACCCTAACAGCCACCAATGTCTATA
>JAYPDB010000007.1:14209-32017 GCA_038125045.1 Bacteroidota bacterium | reverse complement strand
GTAACAGATTTAGCTAAATTTCGAGGTTGATCCACATCACAACCTCGATTTACGGCAATGTAGTAGGAAAGCAACTGTAATGGAATTACACTTAATAAGGGACTTAATTCGTCCAGTGTTTGTGGTATTTCAATTACAAATTCAGCTAGGTTTTTCACCTCTTCATGGCCAGGATTTACCACTGCAATAATACGTCCCTTTCTGGCTTTTACCTCCTCGATATTACTAACCATTTTATCGTTGGTATGTTCAGTAGCCGAGACCACCAAAACCGGCATCATTTCGTCGATGAGCGCAATGGGACCATGTTTCATTTCGGCAGCAGGGTATCCCTCGGCATGGATATAAGAAATCTCTTTAAGTTTTAAAGCACCTTCCAAGGCCACTGGAAAGCTATACGACCGCCCCAGATACAAAAAGTTGGGGGCATAGGTAAACAACTGAGAAATTCCCTCGATTTCGGTATGTTGATCTAGGATTTCTTGGATTTTTGATGGTATTTCACTCAATCCACGAATAAGTTCATCAGCTCTTTGTGCCGTTATTGTTTCCCTATATTGGGCAAGTTGTATCGCCATCATAGTAAGTACACTCACTTGCCCTGTGAAAGCTTTTGTTGAAGCCACACCAATCTCCGGTCCTGTATGCAGATATACACCGGCATCGGTTTCACGCGCAATCGTAGAACCCACCACATTCACCACTCCTAAGACCGTAGCCCCTTTCGATTTGGCTTCCCTTAAAGCCGCTAGAGTGTCGGCCGTCTCACCACTCTGTGAAATTACAATCACCACGTCATCGGGAAAAATAAGCGGGTTTTTATACCGAAACTCCGAGGCATACTCTACTTCAACAGGAATTTGAGCCAGATCTTCAAACAAATACTCAGCCACCAAACCCGAATGCCATGACGTTCCGCAGGCTGCAATAATAATACGACGAGCCTTGTGCAAGGTATCCTTTACCTCATTCAGGCCACCAAGTACAATCTTACCTTCTTCGGGAAGAATTCGACCTCGAAGTGAATCGCCAATAGTTTTGGGTTGCTCAAAAATTTCTTTCAACATGAAATAGGGATACCCACCTTTTTCAATTTCTTCCAAGCTCATTTGCAGCTCATGCACTTTTTTCTCTAGCGGGTTGAAGTCGTTGTTCAGTACTTCATAGCCATCGCTGCGAATAACAGCAGTTTCATTATCATCCAGATACACCACACGATCGGTATATTCTGCCACAGCAGAAGCATCACTTGCAATGATCATCTCCCCCTCTCCAATACCCAACAGCAATGGTGAGCCTCGTCTGGCAACCACAATTTGGTCAGGAATATCCTCATGAAGCACGGCTAGACCATAGGTTCCATTGACTTGTTCAGTGGCCAATTGTACGGCTTTTTCAAGACTAAAGACGTCAGGTTCGTCATAGAACTGTTGGATCAATTTGGCTAGAATTTCAGTATCGGTATCCGAATAAAATTCATGACCTTGGGACTGGAGCTGAACTTTTAAAGCTGTATAGTTTTCGATAATTCCGTTGTGAACGACGGCTATTTTACCATTGGTTGAGGTGTGAGGATGAGAATTCACATCGTTTGGCTCTCCGTGTGTTGCCCAACGGGTGTGACCTATACCTATAGTGGCCAGTTCTAAATCTTGTACCAAAGCTTCTAACTGGGCTACTTTACCCTTGCACTTTTTTACTTGTAATTCCTTTTGCACCACAGCAATTCCAGCCGAGTCATACCCCCTGTATTCCAGTCGCTTTAAACCTTTAACAATAACATCCTGAGCACTGCGCACTCCGATGTACCCAACTATTCCACACATAAGCTTATTTTTTTCTTATTAATACCAGTTATTTGGTAATTTAGCATAAAATATGACTATTATGCTTAAATAATTAAAAAAGAGACTATGCAGCTGTGTTTTTTTTCTGATATAAAAGGCCAGCGACTCGATCCTTTAACCTTAAGTCGTCCGGTTCACGACATCAGGGTAGGCATCTATACCATTCAAGAAAAGTGGGAAAAATGGTTAAAAAAGCCCTTGGTATCTCATTTGAGTCGCTCCTACCTTCGGGAGGTTTTTCCTTCACAGGATCCAAGCGAAGAGAGCCCTTGTGTATGGATTAATACTCGGGTTTTACCCAATAAGGAACTAATAGAAGAACTCATCAATCTACCCTTAGGTCACGCCTTAGTTGGAGACTCAAAAGATCCCGTACATCCTAAAACAGCCGGCTCAATAGAAGCTCATCAGGAACTTTTAGCCATCAAGGTACCCGCTCAAAAAAGTATAGAACTTCATGAACATTATTATGGCTCAGAATCGGGCAAAACGCAATTTCTAGAGCCCCTTTACTCTTATTTTGACGCCTTTCACGTTACTCAAAGTAGTTTTTCCATTGTAGACTACCTATGGGATATACTTGATCTTAATGGGACTGAAATTGCTTCCGATTTAATGCTCATCGAGGTTCCAACGGTTGAAGATCATGAATTACGGTCGAACCTGCATGTGATGCATCCCGAACATATATTCATTCATCCAACGGCTCATCTAGAGCCCGGTGTAATACTCGTAGCAGAAGAAGGACCTATTTATATCGGGGCTCATGCTACGATTGAAGCAGGAAGCATCCTTAAAGGTCCGCTAGCCATATGTGCCTCTTCGGTCACCAAAATGGGTTGCAGAATCTACGGAGGTACCACCATTGGACCTGTAAGTAAGGTCGGTGGTGAAGTTTCCAATACCATCTTTCACTCCTATTCCAACAAAGCACATGATGGATATATGGGTAACTCTTTGGTAGGTCAATGGTGCAACATGGGAGCAGATAGCAATACTTCGAATCTCAAGACCAACTACGGACTCATCTATTTAGAAGATTGGACGAGTAAAGAAGCCTATCCAGTAGGATTTCAATTCTTTGGTTCGGTCCTAGGGGATCATTCAAAAACAGCAATCAATGCCATGTTAAATACAGGCACCATGTGCGGGGTTTGTTCGAACATTTTCTTATCCCAGTTCACCCCAAAACATATTCCCTCGTTTAGCTGGTTAACCGATCATGGAATCACGATCTACCGATTCGATAAAGCAGTAGAAGCTATGAGAGCCATGATGGCCCGAAGAGATGTTGTCTATACCGAAGCCTATGAGCGTATGATGCGGCATTTATTTGAAGAGCAACAACATGATAAGGCCCGCGCCTAAACTCTAGAAAAGTCTATAACACTTTTCTAGCCATTAAATACCGCGCCGACCAATAACGATCCTGAATGTCCGAAATCATCACACCTCTAGACGTACCGGCGTGTAAAAAATAACGGTCGTCTACCATTACACCCACATGATAGGTTGTAGCTCCCGTTTTAAAAAATACCAAATCACCTATATTCGCCCACTTTTTACGGATTTTCTTTCCAACTTTCATTTGTTCAACGGTCGTGCGTGGTAATGGTTGGTTTAAATAGTCTTTAAAAATCACCTGCATAAAAGCGGAACAATCAATCCCATTTCGGTTGTCACCACCCCACAAATAAGGGGTGCCTTGCCATTGGATATAAGCCGACTTCAAACGATTAAAGGTTCGCACCTCAGAAATACCTGCCGACCGACTCATGGCAGGCACCCATTTGGACGCTTCCTTTTTCGAGGTTGAATTCTTTTGTAGACCAGAAGAGCTTCCACAAGCACCTACCAATACAGAGGTACTCATGAGCACTAAAAATAAAATTTTAGAGGCTTGCACGGATGCAGTGGGTAGTTTAATGATGTAGATGATGTAATTAATTTAGTAAATTATTGCTAATCATTGAATGTAGCTTATCTAAGAAGTCAGACGTCTATCATGCAACTACTTGTGAACATCGATCATATTGCAACGCTGCGAAATGCTCGCGGTGAAGGGTTCCCGGTTCCCGCAGATGGGGCTAAAGTATGTGAAGAGGCAGGGGCTGCTGGGATTGTTTTTCATTTACGGGGAGATCGAAGACATATCAAAGACGAAGATTTACCCGAACTTAAAGCCACCGTTAAAGGCATACTCGATTTTGAGATGGCGGCGACCGATGAAATGATTCAGCTTACGCTTGAGCTAAAACCCGACATATGTACCTTGGTTCCAGAAGGGCGAGAAGAGCTCACAACCGAGGGTGGTTTGCATATGGAATCGGTGTATGAGGATTTTCATACGCGCGTTTTTCCGGCTATTCGAGAGGGTTCGGAAGAAAAACACATTGAAATCAGTTTATTTGTAGATCCCAACCCTGAAGATATTCGCCTAGCCCATCAACTTGGCAGCGACGCTATTGAATTGCACACGGGTACCTACGCAAATGCACCCGACCAAATCGCACGTGACTTTGAGCTAAATAGGCTCAGAGAGGCCGCCCAATTAGCCCATTCATTAGGGCTTAAAATAAATGCTGGACATGGCTTAAATCAGCAAAATTTACCCCTATTCCTTGAGCAGGTGCCTCATCTAGCAGACATAAGCATTGGACACGCCCTCATATCAGAATCCATTTTTAATGGTCTTTCATCAACGGTAAAGGCCTATCTGTCCATCATGCAAGCGGCACAGGAGTCGTAACATGAGTTCGGATACTCATCGATCGGGATATGTAGCTATTCTAGGGCGCCCAAATGCTGGTAAGTCTACACTCATGAATGCCCTTATTGGCAGTCAACTCTCCATCGCCACTCACAAAGCACAAACAACCCGGCATCAAATCATGGGGATTTTTAGCGACGAAGATCTTCAGGTAATTTTCTTGGATACACCAGGCATCATTGACCCGCGTTATGAATTACAAAAAGCCATGATGCGCTTTGTAGAAAAAGCCGAAAAAGAAGCTGATATCCTACTCTGTTTGGTAGACCTAAAAAGTACCTTCCTAAAACATCAAAAAGTGCATAAGGAATCGAATAAGTCTGCAAACGAGCAGGGTAGAAAAAGCGCTGTTGACTATGTTGATTACGAACTATTGGAACACCAGAGCAAGCAACAAAAACCAGTGATTTTGGTGCTCAATAAGATAGATGCCGTACCGGAGGAATGGACCGAAGAAATACGTTCGAAATACGCCGAAGGCTTCCGTTTTACCAGTATACATACCATCTCAGCTCTACAAGAAACTGGATTACAAGAACTCTTAGACACCTTCAAAAGTGTGCTACCCAAAGGCCCCGCCCTCTTCCCTAAGGATGAATTAAGTGAACATCCATTGCGCTTCTTTGTATCTGAATTCATTCGAGAACAACTCTTCCTCAATTATCATGAAGAGCTCCCCTATTCAGCCACAGTAGAAATTGTGCAATATTCAGAATCACCGGATATCGATCATATCATGGCGGATATTATTGTAAATAGAGCCTCTCAAAAAGGGATGATCATTGGAAAAAAAGGCGCTGCCATTAAACAATTGGGCATTCAATCACGCGAACGAATTGAGGCCTTTATAGATAAACAGGTGCACCTGGAACTCCACGTCAAAGTGCGTGATAAGTGGAGAGAGAATCAGCACATGGTTCGAAATCTGGGGTACCGAGAATAAATTTTTCTCAAAAGGCTTGCTTTCAAACTCATACAGTGTTAGTATTGTGTCGCAAGTCTAAATCACTTGTGTGTTCTTTAAAAGTCTTAGCTTCTCATTACGAAAGGCGGAGGGATCAGGCCCTGTGAAGCCTTGGCAACCGGCTTTGGATACAAACTCTTGGGTTTTATTCAAAGAAAAGGTGCCACATCCTGCTTTGTTATTGACCAAACCAATGCAAAGAAAGATGAGTTCGACCCGCTTATAGTTAAGCCTTGTTCGAATTCATCCGAGCAAGGCTTTTTTCGTTTCATACACCGTGACTTGAGACCAAATAAATATTCACTCACAAAAAAAACGAAAAAACTATGAGTTCTCTAAACGAACGAAACTTACGCTTCGAAACCCGGCAACTCCATGCCGGTCAACAACCCGATCCAACAACCGGTTCTAGGGCCGTTCCTATCTATCAAACCACTTCTTACGCCTTCAAGGACAGTGAGCACGCCGCAAATTTATTCGGGTTGAAGGAATTCGGAAACATTTACACGCGCATCATGAACCCCACTACGGATGTTTTTGAACAGCGTATCGCCGCCCTTGAAGGGGGAGCAGCAGCAGTAGCCACCGCTTCAGGACAATCGGCGCAGTTTTTGGCCATCACCACCATTGCTCAAGCTGGAGATAACATCCTGTCCACTCAAAATCTCTACGGTGGAACCTACAATCAATTCAAGGTAACCCTCCCCCGATTAGGTATTAATGTTCGATTTGCCGAAGAAGATACGGTTGAAGCTTTTGAAGCATTAATCGATGACCAAACCAAAGCCATCTATGTGGAATCGATTGGAAACCCACGAGGGAATGTAGCCGATTTTGAAGGTTTAGCCGCACTAGGTCAAAAGTATGGCATAGCCCTTGTCGTGGATAATACCTTTGGCGCTGGCGGTGCTTTGGTACAACCCATTGCACATGGCGCAAATATTGTTACCGAATCAGCCACCAAGTGGATCGGCGGTCATGGCACTTCAGTAGGCGGTGTTATTGTAGACGCTGGGAATTTCAATTGGGGAAATGGACGTTATCCTTTGTTTACCGATCCAGCACCCGGCTATCATGGTATCAATTTCTGGGAAATATTCGGCTCTGATGGACCTTTTGGGAACATCGCTCTTGCTATTCGAGCACGGGTTGAAGGTCTACGAGACGTTGGGCCCGCCCTATCTCCGTTTAATAGCTTTTTGCTGCTACAGGGATTAGAAACCTTATCTCTTCGGGTCGAACGACACACCTCCAATGCTTTGGAATTGGCCCGTTTTCTAAATAACCATGATAAAGTAGCATGGGTAAATTACAATGGTTTAGAGGATCATCCCTACCATGAACGAGCCAAAAAATATCTCAAAAACGGTCAGTTTGGCACCCTGTTTACTTTTGGAGTTAAGGGAGGTTACGAAGCCGCTAAAACCTTCATCAACGAGGTTCAACTTGCAAGTCACCTTGCAAATGTGGGAGATGCCAAAACCTTGGTGATTCATCCTTCATCGACCACACATCAGCAACTTAGCGAAAGCGAGCAAGCGGCCAGTGGAGTGGCTACCGACTTGATTCGGGTTTCCGTAGGTATTGAACATATCGAGGACATCAAAGAAGATTTCGATATCGCATTATCTAAACTATAATAGTCTCAAAAAAACAGGAGTTGAAAACGGCTGTGCTGGTTCCGACTCCTGTTTATTTTTCATGTTGAAACTATGCCTATCATAAAGCATTACACTCACCCAGAATCCTACACTACAGAATCTGGATTCACGTTCCCAGAGCAGGTCTTGGCCTATCACAGTTGGGGTACGCTGAATAAAGAGCGAGATAATGTGGTGCTCATTTTTCATGCGCTTACTGGGGATAGCAATGCCGAAGATTGGTTTTCAGGTTTTTTTAGTGAACAAAGCCCCATTGATTTAGAACGCGATTATGTACTCTGCATCAATACCCCAGGAAGTTGCTATGGGTCACTAGGTCCACAATCGTTATGCCCTGATACAGGTCACATGTATGGAAGCCGCTTCCCCGTACTGACCATACGAGACATTGTGAGGATCGAACAACGACTTTTGGACCATTTGGATATCCAGTCGATTCGATGTGTTATAGGTGGTTCGATGGGGGGAATGATTGCCCTAGAATTTGCCCTCATGGATCAAAGGGTTCAAAAAGCATTCTTAATCGCAATGGGAAAAGAACATACCGCGTGGGCTATAGGTCTTAGTCACCTCCAAAGAAATGCGCTTTATCAAGATCCAAACTGGAAGCAAGGGGACTACTTACCAGGCCATGAACCTAATCAAGGACTTTCGCTGGCTCGGCAAATCGGAATGATGTCGTATCGTTCACCGAAGAACTATGAGGAAAAATTCGGGCGGCATCTGCAAGACACCTCAAAAACTAAGCAAAGCAACGAAACCTCATCGAGTAAGGATGAGACACCCTTCAACCCGTATTATGCCGTGGAATCCTATCTGGATTACCAGGGTAAAAAATTAGTCAATCGCTTCGATGCCTTGTCGTATGAACGACTTACCAGATCGATGGATACTCACGATATCTCAAGGAATCGAGGTAGCTTTGAAGAAGTGGGGGCCCAGTGCTCGATTCCTATTAAAGTCATTGGGATCAATTCCGACGCATTGTATAGCGCAGAAGAACAGAAAGATTTAGCCTCACTGTTTCCTAAAGGTGAATACAGCCTCTTAGATTCCCCTTATGGACATGACGCCTTCCTAATAGAGTTCAGTTGGCTCATAGCTGAATTGGAGCGTTTTTTAACGAGCTAAATCCTAAATCAAGGGTTTTAGTACAAACTCACCCACCTTTACCCACCATTATTATACCTTATATATAGGGCTAAATACGCTTTATTTGAGATTTTTTTATTTCAAAAAGAATTTTTCTTGACAGATATAGAACTTTTAGGGTACATTGTGGGGTAAAGTGGGAGAAAGTGGGGACTATTTCTCAACTCTATAAAAAGCAATCTTAATTCCACGTTTAGTCACCTTGCATAGTTTTAAAGGTCAATACGAGCATAGTATAGACGCCAAAGGCCGAATTGCCTTTCCAGCGAAAATGCGTAAGCTTCTGAGTCCAGATGCTCAAGAGCGCTTTGTAATTGTACGAGGATTGGAGACTTGCTTATACCTCTACCCCGAAAATGAGTGGCATGACGTAGAAGAGGCCCTATCAAAAGCGAATAATTTTACTCGTGCCGGCCGAATTGCAAAAAGAAATTTTCTTCGATATGCCGAGGATGCTGCTCTCGACAAACAACATCGTATTGCGCTACCCGCCGAGCATATGAATTATGCTAAAATCGAGGGCAAGGCCCAATTCATTGGAATGGGTCAATACATTGAAATTTGGTCCCCTGAGGTTCTCGCCAAAGTTGACGAGGAATTGGATGCCGATGCATTCGAAGCAATTTTTGAACAGGTAATGGGAGGCGGAAACGCTACAGAATCCGATGGTAAGTAACATGTCTGCCTATTATGAGCACATCCCTGTCATGCTTCATGAATGCATGGATGGGCTCATTACCGACACCAACGGTGTATATATAGACGGAACCCTTGGGGGAGGTGGTCATACCTTAGAACTCTTGAAGCGACTCGGCCCAAAAGCAACGGTTTTTGGGGTTGATCAAGATGAGCAAGCCATTGCCGCTGCAAGCGCACGTATTGGAAAGGACGACCGATTTAACATTTTAAAAGGAAACTTCGGATACCTGTCCACCTTATTACCTCCCCAGTTTATCGGGCAGGTATCTGGAATCCTTTTGGATTTAGGAGTTTCTACCCACCAATTAAAAGAAGCAGAAAGAGGCTTTAGCTTTCAGCAAGAAGGGCCACTAGATATGCGTATGGGTGGTTTTACAGGTTTAACCGCCTATGAGGTAGTAAATAATTATGAGTACGAGCGGCTCCGCGATATCATATTTCATTATGGAGAAGAAAAAGCGAGCCGTAAAATTGCACAAGCCATTATCGAGGCCCGACCCATTGAAAGCACCCAAGAGCTTAGTGGTATCATTAAAGAAGTGGTGGTTCCTAAATTTCAGATTAAAAGCTTAGCAAGAGTTTTTCAGGCCATTCGAATTGAAGTAAACCAAGAGTTAGAAGTCCTCAAAGAGGTACTCCATCAATCCATCGATCTATTAGCCCCAAATGGGCGTCTAGTAGTTATGAGTTATCATTCCTTGGAAGATCGACTTGTGAAACAAATGATGAAGAATGGAAATTTTGAAGGACGCCTTGAAAAAGATTTTTACGGTAACCCTGTCCGTCCCCTAAAGCCCATCTACCGGCAGGTAATTACCCCACATGAAGAAGAAGTAGAACGCAACCCAGCCGCTCGAAGCGCCAAACTCCGAGTAGCTGAAAAAATAGGAGGGCCCGATTCATGATGGTATCGTCTCCACTGCAGCGGCAAAACGTTACGCCGAACCTCAGAAAAGTCAATACCCATGATTCAACGACCTCTTCGTCTCCTAAAACCAGCAAAAATACCAACCGTTCATCCTTATTTAAGCTAAGCGCTTTAAAGCCAACCAAAGTCATGGCGATCACCTTGTTCATGGCTGTGATGGGTTTCTTCTATTTGACCCATGTGTTTTCGACCCAGGAGTTATTATCCGAGGTTCAAAAACTGGAAATGGCATACAAAGATGCCCAGCTGATACACGATGAGTTGCAATTACGCTATGATCGCATGACCGGTCCCGCTAACATCTACCGTAAGGCCAGAGAGCTGGGATTCATCAATGCTGGTCCGGCCGATTATGTGTTGGAGGTGCCCTAGTATGCAGGAGTATCGGAGTTCCATAATGAGTCGGATGTTTATTATGCTGGGGGTACTTTTTCTACTTCCAGCTGCGCTGTTTCTACAGCTTGTGCGCATCAATTATATTGAAGGCGCTGGATTGCGTAGCCTTTGGAACAAACAAGCCATTACTGAAATATCCATTCCTGCCGAGCGTGGAAATATTTACGACCGTCATGGGACCTTACTTGCAACTAATACGGTAGACTATAAAATGGCGCTGGATCCCAAAGTTCCAGGAATGACCGCCGCACAAATAGATACCGTATTGGTAACTCTTGGACGGGAAACAGGTAAAGGAACTGCTTTTTATAGAAACCTACTACAACAAGCCCCTTCTCGCTCGCGGTATGTAGTCATGGAAAAAAACCTGAATGGCAGCCAAAAAGAACGCTTATCCGACCTAGGCATCCGCGGAGTAATCTTAGAAGAAAACTATCGCAGAAGTTACACCTTTGGTTCCCTTGCGGCTCATACTATGGGTTTTGTGAACCATGAAATGAATGGTCGCATTGGATTAGAAGCATTCTATAATACCGAACTCAAGGGTGTCGATGGCGTTCAACAGGTTCGAAAAGATGCGCTTCAAAGGGTCTTTGAATATGTTGGAGCGCCCAAACGTCTCCCCACCGAAGGCTATGATTTGCATACGACCATAGATGCTTCTATTCAAGCAATCTTAGAAGACGAACTTCAGGTAGGGGTTAATCGGTTCAAAGCCAATTATGGAACCGGGATTATCATGGATCCCAGAACAGGGGAAATTTTGGCCATGGCCAACTACCCTACCTACGATCCCAACGACCCAGGGTCTTTGGATGCCGAAAATCGTCGAAATTTTGCCATTGCCGACATGGTTGAACCCGGCTCTACTTTCAAATTGGTCACCGCTATTGCCGCCGTAGAACAAAACGTAATCAAGGATAATGAGCTGTTCGAGACGCCTGAAAATGGAGAAGTTGTTATACATGGGCTCACACTTCGAGATCACGATCCCCTTGGAACCATGAACTTTCAAGAGGTAATTCAACAATCGTCTAATGTGGCGACGGCTGAAATTGCCATGAGACTCGATAACGACACCTTCTACCAGTATATGCGTAACTTGGGTTTTGGCACCCCTACTCATGTCGATATCGCAGGTGAAGAAAGTGGCCGCATGACCAAACCCTACGAATGGAGTTTGGTGAGTCTCCCCTGGCTTTCTCACGGGTATGAATTACTAACGACCCCCATTCAAATTACTCAAGCCTATGCGGCATTTGCCAACCGAGGAGACCTCATGCGTCCCTACTTGGTACAAAAGATCACCGATGGCAACGGTGATATCGTAACACAGACCCAAGCCACACGCATCCGAAAAGTGGCGAAAACCAAAACGCTAGGAGCCTTGTACCCCGTTTTTGAAAGTGTCGTAAGTGACTCGGGTACCGGAGATTTAGCTCAAATTGATGGACTTCGCATAGCCGGCAAGACCGGTACGGCTAAGAAAGTGGTTAACGGAGTATACTCAAATCGCTATCGAGGTTCTTTTGTCGGATTTTTCCCTGTAGAGTCACCCAAATACGTGATCTATATCATGCTTGATGAACCTAAACCCGTAGGATACGGGGGCTACACCGCCGGCCCTATTTTTAAACAAGTCGCACTTAGAATCGCAGGTTTAGATAAAGAGCTTCAGGAAGACTTATTGGAGCACAACCAAGTCGCTCGTCCTTTTGCTATTGCCCCATCACTCATCGGTTTAGAAAGCAAGCAAGCAAAAGAACTCCTCTCCTCTATGTATGTACCCTTCGAATTGGAGGGGAACGGTCGCTGGATTCAAGCTCAAAGCCCTGCGGCGGGTGATACACTCTTTGCAAAATCACAGATGCGTCTTAGCACCTTAGATGCTCAGGAGTTGTACAATCCACATCTTGATAAGACCACTGCCCAATCGTCCAGCACAGGAGAGACGGGCGTTGAAATCGAACGAATTCAGCTACCCGATGTGCGTGGCATGAGCATGAGAACCGCACATCACCTACTCTCCGATCTTGGCTTAGAAGTTGAGCGTATTGGCTCAGGCACCATCTACGCCCAGTTCCCACTGGCTGGAGACATTACTCGTCCCGGGCGAACCGTTACCTTACGAGGAAAAGCGCGTTCCATGGAAAGCCTTCGTACAAAAGTGGAGGGGCAGCCATGAGTCTTATGCCGAATCATCCCATATTGACCCCTCGGATACTGAGTATTCAAGACCTGCAGGTGCTCTGCCAACCTGTGGCCAAACATATTGAAGAACCCGATTTAAGCTTATCTCAGGTCGTACAGGATTCTCGAGATATTCCAAGCCGATCGGTGTTTGTAGCGATCCGAGGCACCCGGGTCGATTCTCACGATTTCATCGCGGAACTGGCCACCCGCAGCGATATTCTCATTATCGGGGAAGATGCTCCTGAGGCTCATCCTGAAGTAGCCAATTACATGCAGGTAGAACATACTCGAGCGGTTTTAGGCCCCATTGCACAAGCTTTTGCCGGTGACCCTTGGCAATACTTGCAGGTTATTGGTATTACAGGCACCAATGGAAAAACCACCACAGCTACCCTGATCTATGAGCTACTTCATCAAGCTGGAAAACCCGTAAGCCTGCTTGGTACGGTTTCCAAGCGTATCTTGGATCAGGAAATTCCTTCGACCCTTACCACTTCCGATGCCATAGAACTAGCTCAGGATATGAAACAGATGGTGGAAGCCGGTTCAAAATACCTGGTTATGGAGGTTTCCTCTCACGCCTTGGATCAATACCGGGTACATGGAATTCCGTTCACCGTAGCTGTTTTCACCAATATTACGCACGACCACCTCGACTTTCACGGTAGTTTTGAGGCCTACCTAGATGCGAAAAAGAAATTATTTGATGAACTTAAGCCAGGCTCATGGGCCATTGTGAATTCCGATGATCCAGCGGGCAATTACATGGTTCAGGATACCGATGCCCAAATTCTCTCACTCGGGTTGAACCGTCCAGCCCACGCCGGCGCTTCTCCCTCTATGGGCTCAACGACCCATCGAAAAGAACTACCTTCATGGGCAGAACACATTAGTTTTACCCTTATTTCCCATGATTTAGATGGCTCACAGGTAAAAGAGGAGAATGAGCAGATCTGGCACATTCCTTTGGTCGGAATTTTTAATACCTATAACACCTTACAAGCACTTCTAACCGTCAAAATGCTTGGGGTATCTGACGCCGAGCTGGGTGAAGGTCTTCGCGGGTTGAAAGGAGCCGCTGGTCGACTGGAACGGGTATGGAGCGATGACCTTGCATCTGGAATACAAAAACCAGCCGTTTTTGTAGACTATGCTCATACTCCTGACGCTCTAGAAAACATCTGCTCCACCCTCTCGGCATTAAAGCAGGCAGGTCAAAAATTGACGGTCGTATTTGGAGCCGGTGGAGATCGGGACGCCTCGAAACGCCCAAAGATGGCTCAGGCATGCGAAAGGTATTGTGATGCGGTCATCGTAACTACGGATAACCCGAGAAGCGAATCGCCCGAATCCATCATCGAAGATATCGTAAAAGGCTTTCAGGATTCCTTAGCGTTAGATGAGGTATTGATTTCAGAAAGTCCCGTGGATTTAAATAGTTCCACGACTTCATCGACTTCCACCAGGGTTTCGATTATTGTCGATCGAAAAGAAGCCATTACTAGGGCTATTTCCCTTGCTGGAGCCCATGACATTGTGGTCATTGCTGGAAAAGGTCATGAAAATTATCAAGAAGTGAAGGGGGTTAAGCATCCCTTCGATGATCGAATGATTGCCAAGGATTGCTTAAACCAATGGAAGGAGGCTGCCTGATGCTATACGAACTCTTTGCTTGGTTAGAACAAAGTTTTGCCTTCCCAGGTGCCACGGCCATGGCCTTTATCTCGACCCGAACAGGTTTGGCCGCCGTGAGTTCACTCTTAATCAGCTTGTTCATTGGTAAACGAATCATTCAATGGCTGCGTAGAATGCAGCTGGGTGAAGTGGTTCGCGACGATATTGGTTTGGATCATCAAAGCAAACAGGGTACCCCCACGATGGGCGGGGTAATTATTCTCTTGTCTACCTTAATTCCATCCCTACTCTTTGTGCGTATGGATAGTATTTACGGTTGGCTCATATTCTTTGTGATGCTATCCTTAGGATTGGTGGGCTTTATCGATGATTACATTAAAGTGGTCAAAAAAGACAAAAGTGGACTAGCCGGCCGGTTTAAAATTGCGGGACAGGTGAGTGTTGGACTGATTTTGGGCCTTGTGTTGTATAGTCATCCCGATTTCGAAAGTGTAAACACCTTAAGTACGGTTCCATTCGCTAAAAATCTAAACCTGGATTATGCCTATTTCGGAGAAACCTTAGGTTGGATCATCTATCTAGGAGTTTCCATTTTCATCATAACAGCGGTTAGTAACGCAACCAACTTAACAGATGGTCTGGATGGCTTAGCGACCGGCATTTCAGCCATATCAGGCATTGTATTTGCACTCTTTGCCTATGTTTCGGGTCGAATAGACTTTTCAGGCTTTCTCGATATCATGTATTTACCCGGCGCTGGAGAACTCACCGTATTTGCTGCGGCTTTGGTGGGAGCCTGTATGGGCTTCTTATGGTACAACACCCACCCCGCCTCGGTATTTATGGGAGACACCGGCTCCCTTGCGCTGGGTGGTGCCTTTGGCGCACTTGCCCTCATGCTCCACAAAGAGCTACTTCTGCCCTTCATCTGTGGGGTCTTTTTCTTTGAAACGGTTTCGGTCATTATACAGACCAGCTATTTCAAATACACCAAATGGACGACCGGTGAGGGTCAACGATTCTTTTTAATGGCACCGATTCACCATCACTTCGAGAAAAAAGGATGGAGTGAGAGCAAAATTGTGGTGCGCTTTTGGATTATCGCCATTCTCATGGCCCTTATCAGCTTACTAACCCTGAAAATACGATGATGACTAGGACCGACATAGCCGAGCTACAGTCACGATGGTCATCGACCAGGGTGGTGGTTATTGGTGCTGCCCGGAGCGGGATCGGGGCGGCCGAGCTGCTCCACAGCGCTGGAGCAGCTGTGTTTGTAAGCGACAATGGGCCCATTTCGGACGCGAGGAAGCAGCGCTTACAAACACACGGAATCGCCTTCGAAGAAGGCGGGCATTCTGCGGCCGCCTCGGACGGAGCCTTTGCCGTGGTCAGTCCAGGTGTACCCACCCATGCCCCTTTGGTGCAAGCGTACCTGAGCCAGCACAAAGAAGTGGTGTCCGAAATCGAATTGGCCAGCTGGTTTACCGAATCCCCCATAGTAGCCGTAACCGGAAGCAACGGGAAAACAACGGTAAGCTCATGGATCGCTCATCTTTTTGAGACCGCACAACTCCCCTATCGACTCGCCGGCAACATCGGAATGGCCTTTAGTGAACAAGTAGGACGAGAGCATGGACAGGACGCGGTTGGTTCAACCCGAAAAAAACATCACTGGGTGCTGGAAGTGAGTAGTTTTCAACTCGATCATGTGCACTGTTTTTCACCTAAGGTGAGTGTGATTTTGAACATCAGTGCCGATCACATGGATCGCTACAATCATTCCATAGACGACTATGCTCAGGCTAAATTTCGACTTACCGAGCATCAGGGACCCGAACAGATTTTCATCTACAATTACGACGACACGCGCGTTCGCGCACATGCGGAAGCGCTTAAAAAGCAAACACACGCTCCTCAACTCTGGGCATTTTCAACCCGAGAAACCATAGAACAGGGAGCCTATGTGCACAATGACCACATCATCTTCAGATTTAATAACCACGAGGAAACACTCATGCCAAGTTACGAACTAGGACTTCAGGGACAACACAACCTACAAAATGGACTCGCTACCGCACTGGCTGCGCGAGCATGTGAAATTAAAAACGATATCATTAGGGAAAGCCTTAGCCAATTTACAGGTGTGGAGCATCGGTTGGAATTGGTGCGGACGCTCGACGGCGTGAAGTACATTAACGACAGCAAAGCGACCAATGTGAATGCGGTTTGGTTTGCCCTGGATAGCATCAAAACCCCGATGACGCTGATACTTGGTGGGCGGGACAAAGGCAATGACTACTCAGAATTACGTGACCAACTGATGGAGAAAGTTCATACGGTAATCGCCATTGGTGAATCCAAAGCGCGAATTCAGGAGACTCTTGGGGAGATTGTTCCTCATCTTTTGATGGCCGATGATATGCGTTCGGCGGTTCGTATGGCACAAAAACAGGCAAAACGTGGCGAAGTGGTGCTTTTGAGCCCCGCCTGTTCCTCATTTGACATGTTTGAGAGTTACGAGCATAGAGGACGCGTGTTTAAAGAGTGTGTACAACATTTGTCCTAAATACCGAAACAGCTGTAAGAACCACATGACTGAAACAACGGTGTAAAAAACGAACCATCACAAGCAAAACAAAGACAAAATAACCCACTAAGTGATTCATACCAGTCCACATAAAAACATAAGCCAAATTCTAGGGACGTCTTCACCAGAAGAGATGGATACGCGTGCCCAAGGAAGCGACCGCTTTATTTTGATGGTTGTGATGATCCTATTGTCTTTTGGTTTGTTGGCGGTCTATTCATCCATTGCGTTTTTTGCTCAGAATAATGACACTTCCGCGTTCACGATGGTCAGTCGACATCTGATGAAAATTGCGGTAGCCGTTGTGGTTATTTTGATTGCTTCCAAGGTCAACTATCATACGGTTGCACGGTTTTCCAGACCGATGATGATGGCCAGCCTTCTTTTACTGGTCATGGTTCTGGTGTTTGGGGAAGAACAGTTTGGTGCCAAACGATGGCTTTCGATAGGTGGATTTAGTTTTCAACCCTCTACGGTGGCTGCGGTTTCGCTGATCATCCATGTGAGTGTCTTACTTAACGAGAAGCAGGAATACATCAAGGATTTCAAACGGGCGTTCATGCCGATCATGGTGTGGGTATTTGCGACCTGTGCGCTCATAGGGGTAGAAGACTTCTCCACCGCTGGTCTGCTTATGGGCATTTGTCTCATGCTCATGTTTGTGGGTCGTATTAGTGTGGTTCAGCTAGGTTCTATGGTCGTGTTGGCCCTACTAGGTGGTATGTTACTGATTAATCAATCGGCTACTCGTCAGGATCGAATTGATCAGTATTTGGGTCAAATCAAACATATTGAAACCGAGCGTCTGCTCGACGGAACGGGGCGACAAGCGCAACAAGCGCACATAGCCATTGCTCAGGGTGCACTCACCGGTGTGGGTATTGGAAAAAGCACCCAACGTGACTTCCTTCCCACCCCTTATAATGATTTTATCTTTGCCATCATAGCCGAGGAATATGGCTTACTAGGATCC
>JAYPDB010000007.1:2597-14109 GCA_038125045.1 Bacteroidota bacterium | reverse complement strand
GGGATCTTGTTGAATATATCGAAACATAAACGTGATAGGAGACCGCTTTTTTATGCCTAAATCTATGGCACCATATCGCGTTTTAATGGCCGCAGGTGGTACGGGTGGGCATGTGTACCCGGCGATTGCTATTGCCGATGCCTTAAAGGCTCTAGGCTCCGATATGGATATCCGGTTTGTAGGCACAAAAAATCACATGGAGTGGACCAGCGTACCCAAAGCCGGCTATGAAATTACACCTATTTGGATTAGTGGACTGCAACGTCGTTTAACCCCAAAAAACGTATTGTTTCCCATTAAACTTCTCACGGCACTGGTGCAATCCTATTGGTTGCTCAGAAGCTTTCGCCCAAGCATTGTGATTTCATGTGGAGGATACGTAGCAGGTCCCGTAGGTTGGGTGGCCGCTAAACTAGGCATTCCCATCATGATCCAGGAACAAAACTCCTATCCGGGTGTGACCAATCTTATGTTGGCTCGCTATGCCCGCCGCATATTCACGGCTTTTCCAGATGCGCAGGATTATTTTCCAGAAGACAGGGTTCGAATGGTAGGCAATCCGACTCGGAATAAACTCCGTCAGGCAAATGCTCAGACGGCACGCGAATACTTTAGATTCACTGAGGATCGCCCTGTTCTATTGGTACTAGGTGGAAGTTTAGGAGCCAAAAGTATCAACCAAGCCATGCGTCATAGCTTGGATACCCTTCATGATATTGTAGGCCTGCAGATCATATGGCAATGTGGAAAACGCTATATCGATGACTTAGAGAAAGATATTGATGTTGAAGACTACCCCAGATTACGGCTTCACGCCTATTTGGACGACATGCCAGCAGCCTATGCCGCAGCCGATCTCGCCGTGAGTCGAGCGGGGGCAAGTTCCTGCTCCGAGTTAATGATTACAGGCACTCCAAGTGTGCTCGTGCCCTCTCCGCATGTGGCTGGAGATCATCAAACCATGAATGCGCGATCCATGCAGGAACAGGGGGCTTCGGAAATTTTAGAGGACGACTCCTTGCAGGATACCCTCTCGGAGCTGGTCACACGACTATTGGCCGATCATGAACAGTTACGACGTATGAATGATGCCGCATTAGCAATGGCAAAACCCATGGCTGCTCAGGACATCGCAGAAGAAATTAGAACCACCATAGAAACCTCTAAACAGGTACTTGCATAGATCCATGACCAAAGATATGCACAAACAACCGCTATTTGGACGAACCAACCATATACATATGGTCGGAATCGGAGGCATTGGCATGAGTGGAATGGCCGAAATTCTATTGCATCGGGGATATAAAGTCTCGGGCTCAGATGGCTCTCTGGGTGAAACTACCCAGCGCCTAGAATCATTGGGAGCTACCATCTATCAAGGTCATAAGGCTTCACATATCCATGGAGCCGATGTAGTGGTGTATACCTCCGCCGTTCAAGCCGAAGAGAACGAAGAAACTCGAGCTGCCATTGAACAGAGAATCCCAACCATTAAACGGGCCGAAATGCTGGCCGAGCTCATGCGCATGAAATATGGGGTTGGGATTGCCGGCACGCATGGAAAAACCACTACCACGACTATGGCCGGTCTTGTGATTCAACAAGGTCAATTTGACCCAACCATCATGGTGGGTGGCAAAGTGCACAGTTTTGATAAAACCAATGCCGTGGTGGGTAAAGGAGATGTCATTATTGTAGAAGCCGACGAATTCGATCGCACCTTTTTACGATTGACTCCATCCATGGCCGTTATCACGAATATTGAGGCGGAACATCTGGACATCTACAGCGATTTAGAAGATGTGAAAAAAGCCTTTATTGACTACGCGAATAAGGTTCCCTTCTACGGATCGGTCATCGTTTGCCTAGATGATGCCAATGTTCGAAGCATACTTCCCCAATTAAAACGTAGAATAGTGAGTTATGGCCTTACTCCTCAAGCACAACTCCGTGCAACCGATGTACAGGCTCAACAGTTCACCAGTACCTTTACCGTTCAGTTTGAAGGGAAAAAATTAGGGGTGATTACCCTCCAAGCGCCAGGGTTTCACAATGTTAAAAATGCTTTGGCCGCCATTGCCTGTGGATTAGAAATGGGCATGGAATTCAATGAAATTAAAACCGGTCTTGAACGCTTTGAAGGTGTTTATCGCCGATTCCAGCTTAAATACTCGAATGGGGTTATGCTCATCGACGATTATGCGCATCATCCAACTGAAGTGCAAGCCACCCTTCAAGCTGCTCATAAAGGATGGCCAGATCGACGAGTGGTAGCAGTATTCCAGCCTCATCTGTACAGCCGCACCCAAGAATTATACAAAGAGTTTGGGCTCTCCTTCTTCGATGCTGAGGTCTTGGTGGTAACCGATGTCTATCCCTCTAGGGAGGCTCCTATCGAAGGAATCAGTGGCGCCTTAATTGCTGATACTGCCGAGCAGTACGGACACAATCATGTTCACTATGTTGCCGACAAACAACAGGTGGCAGAATCATTGAAAGAGCTGGTTGAACCCGGAGATATTATTATCACCATGGGGGCAGGCGATATCTACAAAATGGGTGAAGAGTTCGCCCAATGGCTAGAAGAAACGAAGGTGTATGATTATGAGTGATACGACCAATACACCTATCTCTATCATGCAACGCCCTGTGTTATTAACCGCAGTTTTGTTACTGGTGGGCGTCAGTATCATCGCTGGATTTTATTGGCAGCGTTCATTAACTCTGAATGAGGTCAAAGTGAGCGGCCTATGGTTCTTGGAGTCCGATGAGGTGATTGAAGCGGCAAAGGTCCCCTTGGGAATTTCGCCGGACAGCTTAGAATTAACTCCTATGATTACTCGGGTTGAACAGTTGCCCTATGCTAAAAAGGTTCACCCTATCGTAGAACCCGGTGGAGTCCTTACCCTAGAAATTGAAGAACGAATACCATTAGGATTATTCATCCATGGATCGATGGAAAAATATGTGGATCAGGATGGTGTCATCCTTCCGATACTACCCAAGAAAATTGCCAATCTACCTTTGGTGTATGGGTTTAACATCACAAATGCAAAAGACACCCTTCGATCCGAAAGCTTTAAGCATGTACGAAACTTCTTAGTAGAAGCACAAAAGCATGAATTTGCATGGGCCACCCTAAGTGAAGTAGCCTATGACCGAGAAGAAGGAGTGATTGCACTAAGCCATGAAAATGGGGTAAAAATTTTATTCGGGACCCAAGACTTTAATCAAAAACTAGCGAACTGGGAATTGTTTTACACCGAGATTATTCGGGAAAAAGGAATTGCCCAAGTCGCCCAAGTAGACCTACGCTTTAACGATCAAATCATAACGAGGGAATCATGACTGAAACAGAACGCATAATGGTAGGACTCGACATTGGAACTACAAAAATATGTGCGATTGTAGCTTCTATTGACGAGCAAGAACGAATTAACATTCTAGGAGTGGGTAAAGCACCTAGTGATGGCTTAAACCGTGGAGTAGTGGTAAACATCGATAAAACGGTTAATGCCATTAAGGAAGCCATCGCTCAAGCCGAACTTGCGTCTGGTATTCAGGTGAATTCTGTGAACGTAGGTATTGCGGGTGATCATATCCGGAGTATGCGAAGTAAAGGCGTTATCACCATAAACAATCGAGACAATGAAATTACGGCTCAAGATGTGGAGCGATTGTTAGCCGATTGTCAACGAATTATGCTACCCACCGACCAACAAATTCTGCATGTAATCCCTCAAGAATTTGTAGTCGACGGGCAAGATGGAATCAGTGACCCGGTTGGGATGAGTGGTATGCGTATGGAGGCCGAAGTGCACATAATTACTGGTCTGGTCTCTGCCGCAAAGAATATTTACCGCTGCGTAGAGCGTGCGGGTTATCAAGTAGCCGATATCATTTTAGAGCCATTAGCCTCCTCCTATTCGGTACTAGACGCCGAAGAAAAAGAGGCGGGCGTGGTACTTGTAGATATTGGAGGTGGAACCACGGATGTGGCCATTTTCCAGGAAAGTACCATTCGTCACACAGCCGTTATTGCCATTGCCGGGCAGAAAGTAACCGATGACATCCGCATCGGACTAAGCGTACTGGACGATCAAGCCGAAAGCCTAAAGCGCAAACACGGCGAAAGTTATGCCGACCTTATTCAAGACGATGAGGTGATCACGGTTCCGGGTATTGCAGGACGACCGCCAAAGGAAATCACCAAAAGCATTCTGGGTAAAATCATTCAAGCCAGAATGGAAGAAATTCTTGAAATCGTAGGTATTGAAATTAAACGCAGTGGCTATTCCGATGCCTTAAGCGCCGGTGTTGTACTTACCGGTGGTGGATCTTTGGTAAAAAATATATGCCCATTGGCCAATGAAAGCTTGGGAATGGATGCCAAAATTGGGATGCCATTGGGCATCACCGGTGGACTGGTGGAAGAAGTACATTCCCCCATTTATGCCACCGCCGTAGGTTTGGTGATTCATGCGCTGAAAACAGGAATGAATAACCAAAAAAACATGATTCCTCCTTCTTCTAAAATCACTAGTGTGGAGCAGGTCATGAATAAAATAGCCGACCGTATGAAAGGTTGGTTTAAAGAACTTTAAACGCATGAATACACATGCATATCATCACAGAATATCCAGTAAACAAAACAACAACTAAGGAGTAGACATGTCAAACTCTAGATTCTACTTTGACGAAAAAAGTCAAGAAAATGCCAAAATCAAGGTTATTGGTGTTGGCGGTGGTGGTGGAAACGCCATCAATAATATGATAAGCATGGGCTTAGACAGTGTGGAGTATATTGCTCTTAACACCGATGCTCAAGCCCTGAAAAATTCACTTGCCGATATCAAAGTGCAGGTAGGTACCGCCCTTACTAGTGGGCTTGGTGCCGGTGCCCGTCCCGAAGTGGGACGTGAAGCCGTGGAAGAAAACCGCCACGATATCGAGGAAACCATTGAGAGTGCCGATATGATATTCGTAACTGCCGGAATGGGTGGTGGAACGGGTACCGGAGGTGCACCTGTGGTTGCCGGAATGGCGAAACGCAAAGGAATTTTAACCGTTGGTATTGTGACCACTCCTTTCGAATGTGAGGGTCGCATCCGTAAAAAATATGCTCTGGAAGGTATTTCTGAGCTTAAAAAACAGTGCGATACCGTCATTGTAATCCCCAATGAACGACTTCTCGATATTGCCGATGAATCCACTTCTCTGGTTGAAGCCTTTTCCATGGCGAATGAGGTTCTGTATAATGCCACGCGCGGAATTAGTGATTTAATTCTGATGCCGGGTCTTATCAACCTTGATTTCGCGGATGTGCGCACAACCATGACCGATGGTGGCGCCGCAATTATGGGTTCGGCCACAGCCGAAGGGCCCGATCGCGCCGAAATTGCCGCTCGTGATGCCATTAATTCCCCGTTACTTGATGGGGTAAGTATTCGAGGCGCTCGTAATGTTCTGGTGAATATTTCTGCTGGCTCGAAACTAGGTATGCGCGAAACCACCACGGCTACCAGCATCATCCAACAGGAAGCTGGTGATGACGCCGAAATTATACTAGGTACCGTATTAGACGAGACCTTTGGTGATGAAATTCGCGTAACGGTAATTGCTACGGGATTTGAATTAGCCGAGGATCGCAATAATATCCGCGTGGCACCCAATAAGCCACAAACTCGGGTAGCTGATGCCTTTGTACAAGCACAAACAGCGGCTCATGAGTCCGGAGCTAAGCCAAATGTAACCGCCGATCCCACAGCGGTGAGTGGCGATGCAGATGCTGCTTCTAAATTCTCTCGTCCTAACAAAGAGTACTATAAGGGCGAAGGAAACCTTAAGCGATTGGATACTCCATCGTACTTACGCAGAGACATCAATGCAAGAAAAGAGGAGAGTACTAGCTCCTCTAATGAGATGGATACTCCTAACCAAGCAGCCAGAGTTGCGAATTTTCAACAGCGTGCAGATCATGTTCGCAGAGATGATTCCGAGCAACCTGCGTTTCTAAGAAGAATCATGGACTAAGGTCCAACTTTTCTGTCGGTTTCCCCACAGCATCTCTTGGAGAGGTGTCTCTAGTAGAGGTGTCTGTTACCGACTGTGTTTACTGGAATATAGCTACGTACGTTGCAAGGACGTACAAGCCAACAGACGGCAGGCTATAGATTGCTAACAATAAAAGAAGCCTCATGACAGGGGCTTCTTTTTTTTATAAATAGAATTTTGAGGTACTATAACGTGAGGAGCAATCGAGTACCCATAACCAGCGCCAGTATACCAAAACCCAATTGGAGATAATGACGTGGAATTTTATGGTTCAACCAGGTTCCCAAATAAGCCCCGGCAAGTGCAGTCCAGCCCATGGAATTCACAGCACCTAAATCCACATATCCTAGGGTCCATTGAGTTAAACTTTGAGTGTCTCCTAGAAGTGCTGGGTTTTCGAACATCAGCTGAAGAACCCCAACGCTAATCATCAACAGCATCCCTAAATGAGAAATACTAACGGCTTTACGGAAGGGTTGCTTGAAGAACAAATTCATGATTGGAACCATGGTGCCTCCACCCCCTACTCCTGCCAATGAGGCAATACCTCCGCCCACTAGACCCGTTAGCGAAGCATGTTTAGGGGAGAATTCAATAGGATTTAATTGGCTGTCTTTCTCCATATTGTGCGTTTTTTTTCGGCCTCTCAAAAACATAAGTACAGCACTGTATAAGAGCAAACTACTAAAAAGTAAAATAAACTCCGTACGATTGTAATAGGGGGATAGCAGAAGCCATTTCCCAAAACTAATGCCTATGGCTCCAAAAAATCCTAAGAGTAGTCCTTCCTTAATGAAAAGATGTTGCTCTCTGTACTGTCGGTATACACTGGCCGATGCTGTAATCCAGGTACACATGAGCCCGGAGGCCACCGCCCAAGGGACCGCATGTTCTATACCCGCTTCTTCAAAAAGAAAAAACAGAACGGGCGTAAAAATAATACCCCCACCAACACCGAATAAACCCGCTATTAGCCCCGCCAAGAGTCCTAATATGAGCAACAATACCGCCATGTATGCATTGATTTTTGATTAATGATTCACTCAGTTCTGGGTAGAAATGAATGCTTCGGGAAGGTTAGTTTCACCCCGAGAAAATCGTCTCGCATTCCCAGTTATGATCACCCGATCCCCGGCACATTCTACCTCCAAGTACCCCCCTCGTTTCGAAGCCTGAAATGCCCTCATACGAGTTTTGTTTAGTTGTTTGGACCAAAATGGAGCTAATTTGGTATGAGCAGAGCCGGTTACTGGGTCTTCATTCACCCCCACTCTTGGACCAAAAAAACGAGAGGCAAAGTCTACACCCTTTTCTGATGCGCGTGAAGTCACAATAATCCCCCGCGTTTTAATTTTTGCCAATTCATTCATTTGGGGTTCGAGCATGCGCAACTCGTCATAGTTGTTCATACACACCACTAAATCATCGGCTTCCCAAATAGATTCCGGAGCATTTGAGAGCCCAAGGGCCTGCTGTAGAGATTCGGCGGAACCCAGATAGGGTTTCAACTCGATACTCGGTAAATCCATGCGGAGCCCCGAATCGGATCGCGATACACCTAGGGTTCCAGATCGGGTATAAAACCTAAGTTCAGGCAGTTGAACTCCTAATTCTTCATAGAGGACATAGGCCGACGCTAGGGTGGCATGACCACACATATCCACTTCGGTTGTGGGCGTAAACCAACGCAACTCGTAGGCGGATTCAGCCAGAACAAAAAATGCTGTTTCGGAAAGATTGTGTTCCATCGCAATGGCCTGAAGAACCTTATCCGGCAGCCAGTTGGCTAAAGGATAGACCACTGCAGGATTACCTGAAAAAGGCTGGTCTGCAAAGGCATCTATGTGAAAAAAAGGGAGAATCATTTCGGAAAGTAATCGGTTGCATTAGAAAGTATCGTTAAGTCCTCCGCTTAGCAAATGAAAACCGTATATTTCTGTGTCACTAAGTTGATGATCTAAATCATGATTCGTCTCGCCCAAACCCTAGATAAACTAGGCTTTTCTATTATTAAAGAACGCACCCTTCGCTATTGCAAAAGCGAATTAGGGAGTATGCGTGTAGAAGATTTGCTACCCAGTACGTCTAAGGACCGTGTGGCGATGGAATTGTCGCGTACTCACGAAATGATTCAGGTTTTACAAAGCGCCGATAATTACCCAGCGGAGACTCAGCCCGATATACGCACTCATTTAAAAAATGCTCGAATAGAAGGTAGCATTTTGGCCGTTGCGCACTTTCTAGAGTTGCTCACCATCGCAACGCTTAGTAGACGCACTCGTGCGTTTTTAAAACAAAGGGAAGAACTGTATCCACAATTGTTTGCCATAGCGCAGCTATTGATTCCCATGAAGGATTTGGAAACACACATTCAATCCATTATCACAGATAGAGGTGAATTGAGGAATGATGCGAGTGAAGATTTACAGCGTATTCGAAAGAGTTTAAGTTCGAAACGCAATCAACTGCGCAGTGCCATTCAAAAGGCACTAAAAAAAGCTCAAAAAGATGGGATGAGTGGGGACGAAGGAGCTACCATTCGAAATGGACGGATGGTCATTCCTATTCAAGCCGAGTACAAACGGAAAATTCCAGGTTTTGTGCACGATGTTTCAGCCACTGGTCAAACGGTTTATCTTGAACCGGCCGAGGCGCTGCATCTGAACAATGATATCAGAGAACTCGAAATTGAAGAGCAAAAAGAAGTTGAACGAATCTTACGAGCGCTCACCGATCATGTGCGTATGTATTTGGACTGGTTTTCGGATAATATCGAATATTTGGCCGAATTAGATGCGATCTACGCCAAAGCAAGGCTTTCATTGGAACTCAATGCTTCGGTACCCCTTATTTCTGAGGATGGCGTATTGCATCTTAAAAAAGCATCCAATCCATTACTGGTCATTAAACAAAAAGATCCGAAGAACGAACCCATCATTCCTCTCGATTTAAGAATGGAACCGGATGAACGATGCCTCATGATTACCGGTCCAAATGCGGGTGGAAAATCAGTGGCGATGAAAACCATTGGGCTAAGTACGGTCATGGTTCAATGTGGCTGGGGTATTCCTGCTGATCCAAATTCAGAACTACCCATTATGACGGGCTGGTTTATCGACTTGGGAGACGATCAATCCATTGAGAACGATTTAAGTACCTTTTCATCCCGACTACAATGGATGCGGTTTAGTTCGGAAAAAGCAAAGAAAGGTGCCCTCGTTCTTATTGACGAAGCAGCAGCCGGTACCGATCCCGAAGAAGGTGGGGCCTTATTTCAATCTTTTATAGAAGAGATGTTGGACCGCGATACCCTTTCCATTGTGACCACACATCATGGCTCATTGAAAGTATTTGCCCATGAACATCCCAAAGCGGTCAATGGCTCTATGGAATTTGACCAACATCATTTAGCCCCTACTTATCAGTTTAAAAAAGGTATTCCCGGAAGTTCTTATGCCTTCGATATTGCTCAGCGGATGCGATTATCAGAGCAACTACTCACTCGAGCACTTGAGGTGTTAGGGAGTCAGAAAAATACCCTTGAATCTCTGATTAGTGAGATGGAGCAAAAAACTCAAAAAGCCGCACGCTTAGAAGAGGAATTGAAACTACTACAGGATAAAGCGCTAAAACAGAAGCGTACCTATGATCATAAGATGGAATCACTGTACAAAGAGAAATCCGCCATTCGTGAAAAAGCCCTCAAAGAGGCTAAACGAATTATGGAGGGGGCCAATAAGAAAGTAGAACAAGCCGTCCAACAGATTGTAGAACAGAAAAAAACCAAGAAAAAAGACCTCAAAAATCTCAGAAATGAACTCAGCACTCACAAGAGTGAAATTGAAGGATCTCTGGCCGAGATTGAACAGAAAAAAGCCGATGAACTGGCTTTTCAGGTTTCAAAAAAGCCACCAAAAGTGGGTGATTTTGTCCGTTTTTTAGATGGTCAAACCCATGGAGAATTGGTCGAGTTAAAGGGAAAGCAGGCAGTCGTTCAAACCGATGGATTACGCCTCAAAACGACCTATAAAAATCTAATTCGGGTTGAAGCACCCAAAAAATCTCGCTCCAAAAAAACCGCACCTAAAATCGAGTCCCTACAAAGTCCCATCCCCTTACGATTAGATATCCGAGGGAAAAGAGCCGATGATGCCCTACAAGAAGTACGAGATTATTTGGATAAGGCCATTTTCAGAGGATTACATCAGGTTGAAATTGTGCATGGCAAAGGCGACGGAATCTTAAAAGAGGTTATTCATACCTATTTGCAAGATCGTAGCGATGTTCCATCCTTTACCCTCGCCAATGAGGATCAAGGAGGGGCTGGCTGCACCATGATACAATTGACATAGTCCCATGTTTATACATAGATAATGGGTTTTTTGTATCTTTAAAGCTTAGCAAAGATTTTTACTTACATTTCAAATCTAATCGATTTTCTAGGTCTCCCTAGATTCGTTAAATCAAAACTTACTATTCATGCGAGCAACCACTTTATTTATCGTCTTATTTTTTGCGGGTCTAACGGCCTGTTCATCAAGTACGGATACCACTTCAAACTATGATCGATCGGCGGATTCTCTCCGTTACGACGCCGAAGAACATATCCGAAACATTCACCAACTCACCTTTGGGGCCAATAATGCCGAAGCTTACTTTGGTTTTGGGGACGAAAAAATCATCTTTCAATCCGATAATCCTGCATGGGGTGTGGGGTGTGATCAAATTTTCTATATGGATACCTCCGATAAGTCACAAGACTTTGAACCTATGATGATTTCTACCGGTACGGGTCGAACCACCTGTTCGTTTTTCTTACCCGGTGATACCACCTTTGTGTACGGGTCTACACATTTAGCCGATGTAGCATGTCCTGAAGTTCCCGAACGTGGACCTAACGGAGCGTATGTGTGGCCTATTTACGAAGGTTATGACATTTTTAAAGCCAATCTAGACGGTGAGATTATCGATACTCTGACCAGTGAGCCTGGATACGATGCCGAAGCTACCCTTTCACCCGATGGCAAACACATTGTATTCACCTCTATGCGAACCGGTGATCTGGAGCTATTTATCATGGATACCTATGGCAACAATGTTCGGCAAATCACTAGTGAATTGGGATACGATGGCGGCGCCTTTTTCTCTCCCGATGGCACCCAATTGGTCTTTCGCTCATCCCGGCCAAAGACTCCTGAGGAAATTGAAAAGTATACCAGTCTTCTTGCACAGGGATTGGTAGAACCCACCAATATGGAATTATACATAGTGAACGTGGATGGTACTAATCTACGCCAAATAACAAATCTTGGAAACGCTAACTGGGCCCCATACTTTCACCCAGATGGTGACAAGTTAGTATTCTCTTCAAATCATGCATCCGAGCGCGGATTCCCCTTTAATATCTACATGATTAACCTAGACGGAACCGGCTTAAAGCAGATTACTTTTGATGATA
>JAYPDB010000007.1:0-2497 GCA_038125045.1 Bacteroidota bacterium | reverse complement strand
ATCTACATGATTAACCTAGACGGAACCGGCTTAAAGCAGATTACTTTTGATGATACTTTCGATTCCTTCCCTATGTTTTCCTATGATGGGACAAAAATTGTATTTGCCTCCAACCGATTCAATGGTGGCGACCGCTCAACCAACGTCTTTATTGCGGACTGGGTGGAATAAGGAAGATATCCCTCACAATATTGTATCCTAAAGTAAAGGTTTCAGGCCCCATTTGAATGGTAACAGGACCATCAAATGGGGCTTTTTCTAGTATACAAATTTCGGCTCCAAGCAAGACGCCTAATGTTTCTAAGTATCGGAGCAACTCAGGATTTTGATCTTTTACTCGTCCAATCCGATAACTTGCACCTACTTTTCCATCGTATAGAGCTAAGGTGGCCTTATCGGGCATCACACCATCTTTAGATGGGATGGGATCTCCATGTGGGTCATGGGTGGGATGATTAAGTAATTCTGCAATTCTATCTTCAAATTGTTCCGAAATATGATGCTCTAATTTTTCAGCTTCTTCGTGTACTTCATCCCAAGAATAGCCCATAATTTCTTTCAGGTATAGTTCCAATAAACGATGATGTCTGAGTATTTCTAAGGCAATTTTTCGACCTGCTGATGTTAACTCTGCCCCTTTGTAAGCCTCATGTATGATGAGATTCATACCAGCCAATTTTTTCAGCATATTGGTGACCGATGCATTGGATACCTCAAGAGCTTGGGCTATTCGGGTGGTCGTCGCCTTCTCTTCATCGGCTTCTAATACATAGATCACCTTCAAGTAATCTTCTAAGGCTTGGCTTAATCTCATAGTTAGGTCTTACATTTGACTCGCTTAAATATCAACATGTACAGAACTTCTACATGTTCAGGTCTACATATTCATCAAAACTAATGCGCTCAAAGGCATTACTTCCTACGTATTTTAACAATAATGCGTAAATATCGGGCTCTATGAATCCCGGTTGTGCTCCGAGGACTCCCCCGTCACTACTTACAAAATAATAAGTTGGAAAGGATTGTAACTGAAGACCTCTGGCCAATTGATTTTTGCTATAATAGGTTCCGTTAAACACCACGGGCTCTTCTGATTCGCCATTTAATTGCACAGGTATAAAATACCGATCAATGGCATCAATAACGGCAGAATCTGGTAAGCTTTCTTTTCTCATTTTTAAACAATAAGTACACCACTCGGCATAGCCAAAAATGAGTACTTTCTTTTGTTGCTCGGCTGCTAATTTTTGGGCCTCTTCCATGGTAAACCATTCAAAACCTGAGTCAATGGTCGACTGCAGTTCTTCATCTGTATTTCTTGGCTTTTCTGAAGAGGCGTTTACAGGAGGATTTAAAAGTTGAGCCGAAACATCCAGATGAAACATCCCCATTAGGAAAATAAAAAGTAGTATACTTCGATACATAATTGTTGTCATTATTCAATTTTAAATATAGAGTATTTAAGTCGGCATTGAAATAACTTAGGTCGTTTCATTATCTTCTATGGTAATTTGAACTAAACCAAAAAAGGGATCCAGACATGAGTGAGCAAGAAGAGCCAAATAAGCTATTAAAGCCCAGTCTTTTAGAAGCTATATTACCTATACTGTTCTTAATTGTAGCCTTGTTCCTAAATGTTCGAATTTTTGGTGATGCCGCTTTGGATGGCTCCAATCAAATTATTTTAATGCTTACCGCTGGCGTCGCATCCCTGGTAGCCATTCGTTTGGGATATAGCTGGAAAAAAATTCGTACAAGCATTGTTAAAAGTATTTCATCGGCTCTTTCATCGATCATTATTCTGTTGTTAATAGGCTCATTGGCCGGTACGTGGTTACTGAGCGGTGTAGTACCAGCAATGATCTATTATGGGTTACAGGTACTTAATCCGACTATTTTTCTGGTGGCAGCGACCATCGTATGTGCCATCGTTTCGATTGCAACTGGTTCTTCTTGGACCACTGCGGCTACCGTTGGTATTGCATTAATTGGAATAGGTACCGCTCTTGGATTAAATCCCGGGATGGTGGCTGGAGCGATCATTTCAGGAGCTTATTTTGGAGATAAAATGTCGCCATTATCCGATACTACCAACTTAGCTCCCGCGATGGTAGGCACCGACCTGTTTACTCATATACGGTATATGGCCTATACTACGGTTCCCTCCATCACAATAGCTTTGATTATATTCCTAATTATTGGACTTACTCAAGACGTCGGTACGGCTGGCTCCGATACCCAAGCCATACTAGATGCTATTGACGGCAGCTTTTATATTTCAGGGGTATTGTTTTTAGTTCCTGCAGTCGTCGTTTTCATGATTGTACGGAAAGTACCCGCCATACCAGCCATCATGTTTGGAGCTATTTTAGGTGGCGTTTTTGCGGCTATCTTTCAACCCGAAGCCGTATTAGCAGTTTCGGGCTACGAAAGCCTAAGTGCCGAAGCCTTCTATGTGGGGATTATGAAAGCATTTTATGGTGAGATTCAGATTATT
>JAYPDB010000006.1:20919-32377 GCA_038125045.1 Bacteroidota bacterium | reverse complement strand
GGTATACGGTGTCGGATTATTATGCCATCTTAGAGCTCTATGATCGCGTAGATACTCATGGACATTTCTTGGCAGAGGATCGAAAGAAAGCAGCGGAATTAGCAATTACAGCTGGGTTGAATATAGAATTCCCAGAGCCTAACTGTTTCCGTTATATAGTAGAGTTGGTAGAGGAAGGTCGGCTTGAAGAAGACATGATCGATGATTTGGTGAAACCTCTGTTGTACTGGAAATTTAAAATGGGATTGTTTGAGCATCCCTATAATGACCCAGAAGAAGCGGAGCGAGTTTCGGGTTCAGAGAACCATCGTCCCTTAGCCTTACAAGCAGCTCAAGAGGTTATTACACTGTTGCAAAATAATGATCAACTTCTTCCACTAGATCCAACTAAGATTAATAAGATTGCGGTAATTGGACCCAATGCCCACGAAAATGTGATGGGTGGGTATAGTGGACATCCGAGACAGTTGATAACCGCTCTGGATGGCATTAGAGAACACCTCGGAGATCAAGTGGAGGTGGTTTATCACACAGGATGCACCATTACGTTGGATGCGGCCTGGGAAAAAGATGCGGTTCATGTAAACAGTAAAGAGAATGAGATAGCCCTGATTGAAGAGGCGGTTGAAGTAGCGCGTGATGCGGACGTCGTTATTTTAGTGGTTGGTGGGAATAATCAAACGGCTAGGGAGGCGTGGTCCTTGCATCACATGGGAGACCGAACAGATCTAGAGCTTTTTGGTTATCAGAAAGAATTAATAGCAGCTGTAGCAGAATTGGATAAACCTACAGTTGGGGTTGTCTATAATGGACGCCCCCTTAATCTACAACCTTTGGTAGCACATACCGATGCCATTTTAGAAGCATGGTCGGGTGGTCAGGAAGGAGGAAAGGCGTTAGCGCAGATTCTATTTGGTGAGATAAGTCCGAGTGGGAAATTACCCATCACCATTCCGAGAAACGTGGGACAACTACCCATGTACTACAATCATAAACCATCTGCACGACGAGGATTTTTATTTGATGATGCACGTCCATTATTTCCATTTGGCTTTGGTTTAAGTTACACCACTTTTGAGCTTAGCCAATGTTCGTTGGGAGCAGAACGTATGAAAAAGGAAGACGAAACCTATGTTCAGGTTCAAATTAAAAACACTGGTTCAATGGCGGGTTCTGAAGTCATTCAAATGTATATCCGAGACTGCTATAGCAGTGTAACTCGCCCGGTAAAAGAGTTAAAAGGATTTGAAAAAGTATATTTAGAACCCGGTGAGGAGCGAAGGGTTCGCATTCCTATTACGACGGAATCTCTAGCGTTTTATGATATAGACATGAACTTTGGAGTTGAATCAGGCGATTTTAAGATCATGGTAGGCACCTCTTCAAGAGACGAAGATCTACAGGTGCTTACCTTAACCGTAGATTAAATAAAACGATATGGAACAGATTCGGTTGAGTATCAAGGAGAAGATTGGATATAGTTTGGGAGATGCTGCCTCAAATTTATATTTTCAAACCTTCGTTATTTTCATGCCCATTTTTTACACCGATGTGTTCGGTTTAGCAGCAGGTACCATGGGTACGATGATGATGTTTTCTCGGTTTTGGGATGCTGCTAATGATCCTATTATGGGTATGATAGCGGACCGAACTCAGACCAAATGGGGTAAATTTCGGCCTTATATCGCGGCCTTTGCCATTCCCATTGGTATTGCCGGTTATTTTGCTTTTAGTACCCCGGATTTACCGGCTTCTCAGAAGCTGTTGTATGCCTATATCTCATATATCTTACTCATGATGCTCTACACGGCCGTTAATGTACCGTATGCTGCATTAATGGGTGTCATTACTACGAATTCAGAAGAACGCACCGAAGTTTCCTCTTATCGCTTTGTTGCCGCTTTTATTGGTCAGGTAGTAGTGGGTGCCGCTACCCTAGGATTAGTTCAACGGTTGGGCCAAGGAAATGACGCTTTAGGATGGAAATGGACCATGGGTATTTATGGGATTATTGCTGCTGTATTGTTGTTTGGAACCTTCAAATTGACCAAAGAACGAGTAACAGCTACCCGTGAACAAAACAACAAGATCTCGGATGATTTACTCGATTTAATTAGAAATCGGCCCTGGGTACTCATAGGACTAGCCACCTTTTTTCAGCTCACATTTTTTGTGATGAGGGGATCATCCATCGCGTATTACCTCCGTTATTTTGTGGGAGATCAGCAGCTCCAATTATTAGGTATGAATATTGATTTGGGCTACGTACTCTTCACTTCTTCCTTTATTACAGTTGGTACGGTCTCGACCTTGATTGGTGCCGTTACGACAAAGTTGTTCACTAATCGCATGTCTAAAAAGTCGGTATACTCAAGCTTTTTAATCATAAGTTCTAGTTGTTCACTTGGCTTTTATTTGCTATCGCCCGATCAGGTATTATTGATGTATCTACTGAATGCGATTTTTTCCTTTTTTATCGGTGCGGTTTCTGTAACCCAGTGGGCCATATATACCGATACGGCCGATTTTGGTGAATGGAAATTCAACAGGCGAGCAACGGGTCTTATTATGGCGGCTTCCTTGTTTTTATTGAAGCTCGGTCTCACGGTTGGAGGTTCATCCGTGGGCTGGTTATTAGACGTCCATGGATTTGTTGCCAATACCGATCAGGCAAGCTATGCATTAGAGGGTATTAAGCGCTTAATGAGTGTGTATCCTGCGGTGTTTGGATTCATTGGTGGTGCCTTGATGGTTTTCTATCCACTAACCGATAATAAAATGAAAGAAATTGAGATCGATTTAAAGGCCCGGGAAGAAGTCGCGTAATTGCAATTTGCCCAGCGTTATTTCACCAACACCATTTGCTGTGTATCCAGAAATCCTTGGGTGGTTTTAAGTTGATAGAAATAAACTCCGCTCGAGAGATGTTTGGCATCAAAGTGAATTTGATGCATTCCAGACGAAAGATTCTGTTGAATGAGGGTTTCTACTCGATTACCCAGTATATCAAAGATTTCTAAAGTGGTGAAGGTTGGGGATCCCAGGTGAAAACGAAGCGTTGTTCCAGGGTTAAATGGATTTGGGTAATTAGCTTCTAGTCTGAATTCGGTTGGATGGTCCTGATCGGGGTATTCTGAAGAAGTAGGTGTACAGGTATTAATGGCTTCCCCTCCAAAGTCTATGGGGATACTGGCTCCGTCGGTGAGTACCATTTTGTCTAGCAGGGCACCATCTTCACGGTAGGCAATACTGAGTGTCTGATCTCCAGATGCTAATGGATAGCTGCCCATGGATACCCAAGCCCAACCAGAAGTAACCAGCCCATTTTGCATAGAAAAAGATTCCTCATTCACCCGTACCCAGAAAGAATCATTATCGTACCCCTCGTTATTCATGCGTCCATATAGCGTATAGTTTCCCGCTTGTTCAACGGGTATGTGAAACATTAAATATTGATGGGCGTCACTAGTTGCAGAAGATAGTGATTGGGTGCCTGGAGTAACGGTAACATAAAAACCATTGGATGTTTGACTGCTTTGAATGAGCTCCCAATCACTACCCAATTCCGTACATTCCGCCTCAAAGTAATACGAAGTAGAAGTATCGATATATTCCTTGGCTTCTTTTTGATCGAAGAGTGTTGGGTCAACCGAACGCCCCATCACTTCATGTCCCTGTTTATTTGGGTGCAACCAATCGTTGTCATGTAAATCCGAGCGCATGCTCAGGGTGTCTTCAGTACTTCGAATAATGAGGTCTAAATCGATATAGCCATCCAATACTTCAGTGGTTCGTATCCACTGGTTCAACTTTTCACGTTCAGTATTTTTTGCGTCACTGTAATAAAATGAATTTTTGAACGGCATGATGGTTGCAGCATAGGCATAGAGGCCATTGGATTGTGCCGTGCGCGCCATTTGAGTAAAGGCCTCAATCAAACGGTCACCGGTACCAGGTCCACCGTATCCTATGTCATTGATACCCTCATAAATGATGACCCAGCGAGCTCCCGATTGTTCAACTACGTCGCGATTGAATCGATTTATGGCTGAAGGACCAAGGCAGGAACCCAACACACAGTTCCCACCTATTCCTGCATTTAGCACTCCTATATGATCATATCCTTGAGTAGATTGTAAGAACTCCGCAAGATGATCGGGCCATCGATTTTGTTCATTGGTGCCAGATCCTCTTCCATCAGTAATAGAATCGCCTATAATTACAACGGATGCTGCGGTGTCTGAGGCAAAGACATCTAGGGTATTAATAAGATACCAGTGATCGGTGGTCACCGCCTGCTCAAAAGCTTGAGACCTCATATGATTTCCTTCCAAAATATAGGATGTGGTACGTGAACCAGGATGTCCTGTAATATTGGAATTAGAAGTATCCCCTATATATAAGGTAATACTTAAGGTGCTCAAAGGTGCTAAAGTGAAGGCAACGGAATCACTCCATACGGCTTCCCCCGCTGGAATCGTTATGGATGTTTCCCCCTTGAACAGCAGGGTAGCTAACTGAGTAGTATCGATCATGGCCCCACCATTATTTACAGCAATAGTAGCTCCGAGTAACTCTGTTGAACCTTCACTAAACTCGTTGGATAACCGAAGTCTAAGCGCTTGACCACCGACCGAAATACGAACATTTTGGCGGATTGAATTTTGAGCCAAACCCGGGCTAGGGGGGATGTTATGAGGCTCTACAAGTTGTGGCGATGTCGTCCAGCTTCCAACCCAGGTGCCCTCCTGGGCCAGGAGATTTGAAGCACTAAGACTTCCTATAAATATGAGAATTAGAATGATTGTGGATTTCATGAGGCCGATTATTTGGTTGGTTTTATAGGCAGGTGTAGGCTAGCCGGTGGTCCTAAATAACTAGGGGGTAATGCTTCGGAGTGTATCACTATTTTTTGCAACACGATGCTTGGGTCTAAGGCCCAAACTCTTAGCTGGTGGATGGATGAAGCATTTAATGTTGTTGTCGCAGAAAGATGAATGGCATTATTAGCTACACGCTCTCCCCAGTTATAATGCTCATGTAACCCGAGCGTTTGGACTGAATGATCATCGATGGAAAAGGCCATTTTCAAACCCTTAGAAGAATTAAACGGTAGTGAAGGCGAGAGAATGAAGGTGACGTGATGTTCCTTTTGGGTCGCTTCTTCGACTTCATTTTCCAGATAGAAATCATACCTAAGATGTGGCGACTTCAAATCGGGAACCCGTTCATATTCTGTGGCGGGGAAAAGACTTACCGCATCTCCTTGATGCCCTAGCTCTGGAATGACCTTATAACTCGAAGGTTCTTGCGCCACCTGATCGCTGAATTGACTGGCTGGAATGCTAACGACTCCATCTTGTTCCACAAATCCAGAAAAGCTAGCAGGTACGTCTGGCGTTTTTATTCCCCATTCAATGGTATAGGTTTGGCCAGGGGTTTCAAGTTGAAACTGCCCTGATTCGGTTTCTGATGGTACTCGACCCCAATCGACCTGTAAGTAGATTCGCTCCTCTTTATCAATGGTTCCTGAAGTAGCACTAGCTTCCATCCAATCTTCCAGGTTGGTCAAAGAATAATCTAATGGAGTGGTGCCGGTATTGTAAAGTTCAATAAAGTAGCTAGGATCATTCAATGGGTCGAATAGCGGTAATTGAGTGCTTGATACCTCTTTAGAAACAGGTTCAGTGTATCCTTCAACCCATACCCTTAGGTCTCCTAGACTCGAGGGTTCATTGCGGAAAGTATTCGGAATAACCTGTTGTTCTGGTTGTTGCCAATAGGTATACCCAATGTGGGTTTGAGACATCATATGATTCCATTTTCCCTGGTTTCGCTGATGATACTCTAGGGTTAGTAGGGAATCTTTTTCATACAATTCACGCACTCTGTCAGCTAACTGATTGGTTGAAGCCCGTCCCTGACGATGGTAGTGATGATTTAGTGCGGTGGCATAATAGAGCTCATTCAGATTAGCACTAGCTTGGATGGGGAAAAGCACTAGCTGAAAGTAAGCTTCTTGATGACTTTCCGGTATTTGGTGATAAAGTACTCCTGCTTCTTGAGCCAATGAGTTGTAATCTTGAACCACTGTTTCAAACTCACGGTAATGCAGCAGGCTATAGGTATTCCAATCCAGTAATTCGGGTTTACGTCGACTATTATAGGTGGTATAGGCCGTGAGCATATCACCTATTTCTTGTGCTAATTGAGTTCCAAATTGTTCTGCAGCCCATTCAGAAGGATAGGCCTCTAAGGCTTCTAGGGTCATTTCAGCAGGATTCCAAGCGTGATCTAAAAAGAAAGAAATGGGGTATTCCATCGGTTTTAGATCCCCCACATTCACCAGCCACATCCTATCTACATGATGTTCCCATGCCAGATTCATCTGTTCCCAAGTACGAGAAATTTGGGTCGTATTTATCCACTTATAATTCCGTGGCCCACCTACATAATCGAAATGGTAGTAAATGCCCCAACCCCCAGGATGGTAATCTGCACTGTCGGGATGAGGGAGCAATCGTAAATTCCCCCAATTATCATCCGCTAACAGAAGCATCACATCATCAGGGGTACGCATACCTTTTTCATAATACTCTTGCACTTCTTTATAAAGAGCCCACAATTGGAATTGTTCTTTGTTATTCCCTTTACCGGCTTGATCAATGATGGCTCGTTGATTCTTTACAATATGTTGTAGTAACGCAATATTGGTGCCCTCTTCCATCGCTTCATCACCATCTCCTCTCATTCCCAAGGTAATGGAGGCTTCGTAATCTTCGAGTCGTTCAATCCCTTTTTTCCAAAAGTCATTTAACACCGAATCATTGCTTCGGTAATTCCATTCTCCTTCACCATATCGCTCCCATTCCACATGCGCTCTCCCCATGGGTTCGTGGTGGGTGGTGCCAATGACAACGCCATAGCGATCGGCGGTTGCGGCATTGAGTGGATCGTCATCATAAAAAGCTTTACCCCACATAGCCGTCCACAAATAGTTTGATTTTAGGCGGAGTAATAACTCAAATACATCACTATAAAATTCATGGTTGAATCCTCCATAGCGTTCATGAACCCAACCATAGAGAGCAGGATTTTCATCGTTTAAAAAGATGCCTCTATAGTGTACTTTTGGCGCATCAAAATAACCACATTTGGTGTAGATTGTGAGATGGGAAAAGTCTGTGGAAACACGACTTTTTTGGAGTACAGGTACATCGGCCCAAAAATACCAAGGGGAAACCCCAAGTTGGTTGGATAGCTCATAAATACCATAAATGGCACCTCTTCGATCACTTCCTACTATGACCAACAACTCCTCTATACCCCACACATTATTTAGTTTTTGGATGGAATAATGTTCCCAGTCATTAGAAGTGAATGGAGGTGATAAATAGCCTTCTTCAATCAACTGTTTAATTTCGGGGCTATTTTCCAGTGTGCCCGCGAAAATGACTCGTTTCGCATGTGGGATCTTATGCGACCATAGTGATACCGGTTGGCCACTTACTTTTTGCAAGTCACTTTGTAAATCACCCATCGCTCGTTGAACAGCAGGCAGATCGTTACTCGCGATATAGAGAGCCGCTGCTTGTGAATCTTGGATGAGGTCAAAGCAGGAGTTTTGTGCCCAGGTTACTTGAGTGGTGAAGATTAAAAGACCAAGTAAACTCCAAAACGATGGTTTAAAGAATAGCATGATTCACTGATTTAGAACAAATTTTGCTCAATTAATATTGATGGGTTTTTGCAATAAAACCTCTTTTTATTATTATTTGGATGTATTTTATAATAATATTTTTCTATAATGTTTCTAAATTAAGTTTTTAGAACAAATTTTGCTCTTTTCCAATAGAGCAAATACGTCATCTATTTAAGTGTATGAAATTATTACAAAGGTTAAGCATCATATTCTGGGTTGTGATAGTAGGTTTTGGTTGTTCGCTTGAGGTTCCTAAAGTTGAATTTTTGTATTGGTCATACGAAGGTAATGATCCTATCTATGAGCAATACCCTTTAGAAGAGGGCGAATATTATACCTCCATTTTACCCGGCTTTTATCCGGATCCCAGTATTGTTCGGGTTGAAGATGATTACTATATGGTTCATTCTACCTTTGCCTATTTCCCTGGGATCCCCATTTTTCATTCTAAAGACTTAGTAAACTGGGAGCAAATTGGGAACGTGATTCATCGTCCATCCCAATTTAATCCTGATAGTATTGGCATTTCACGGGGCGTATTTGCTCCAACCATCGAATACCATGATGGGGTGTTTTATGTTTTGAATACCTTTGTAGATGCAGGGGGGAATTATATGGTAACGGCAACGAACCCAGCGGGCCCATGGTCGGATCCCATTTTTTTAGATCGTGTGGGGGGTATAGATCCTAGTATTTTTTTCGATGATGATGGTAAAGTGTACATATTGAACAATGATGCACCAGAGGGAGAACCTGAGTATCCCGGACATCGAGCAGTTTGGATTCGGGAGTATGACATAGTTAATAATCGATCGATTAGTGAATCCAAAGTCTTGATTAATGGTGGAGTTGATTTTAGTACAAAACCCATCTGGATAGAAGGTCCTCATATGATGAAGATTGATGGTCAGTATTATCTTCATAGTGCGGAAGGAGGGACCAGTGTGAACCATTCGCAAGTGGTACTTAAGGGATCTCATCCTTTGGGGCCATTCACGCCTTTTCCTGGCAATCCTATTTTGACGCAGCGAGATATTCCTGTAGACCGTGAGTTTCCGGTTGAGTACACGGGGCATGCCGATATGGTGGAAACCAAATTTGGGGAATGGTGGGCGATATTTTTAGGAGTCCGCCCCTATGATGGCCGTAATTTTAATACCGGTAGAGAGACCTTTCTGTTGCCTGTTGCTTGGGAGGATGGGTGGCCCATTATTTTAAAGCCAGGGCAAGAAGTGCCATTAAAGCTTAAAAAACCAAACTTAGATGAGTATCGCACAGAAAATAGTTTAGCTTCGGGAAATTTTGGCTATATCGAGGAATTTGATGATGAATTGGGTTTGGATTGGCTTTTTGTTCGGGTGCCCAAAGAAAAGTGGTATCAGCTCAGCAATGGAAGACTATCTGTTACCCCTAGAAGTGATTCAATATCCGGATTAGGTCAGCCATCTTATGTGGCAAAGCGTCAACAACATGCCTATGCACAGTTTCAAACCGAAATGCATTATACGCCGGAGCATGTGGGAGATGAAGCTGGGATGGTAGCCTTTCAAAACCGTGATCATTATATATTTTTTGGGCTTCACAAAACGTCCGAACCGTCTCAAAAACTTATACTAAGAGCGGTACGTGGTGGGGAGGTTCAAAGCTACTCGGCTATAGAGTATTCGGCACAAGAAATTGAATTAAAAATGGAAGCAGAGGGTGGTCGATATAGTTTTTATTATCGTTCAGATCACAACCAAGATTGGTTACTATTGGAGGGTCAGGTAGATGCTACCTTACTCAGTACCGAGGTAGCCGGCGGTTTTGTTGGAGCGGTAGTAGGACCCTATGCCTACGCATCTCCTAGACCTTAAAGTTAATCGTACAATGAAAAAGAGTTATTTTTCTTTGCTTCTTATCTACATACTAATTGCTCTGCCAGTTTTGGCACAACCTATGGCCGAAGGCCAAGAGAAATGGCTAGGGAATGTTTATTCGTATTCACAGAGTGACGGATTAACAACCTATTGGAACCAGATAACTCCCGAAAATGCAGGCAAATGGGGAAGTGTTGAAGGTTCTAGAGACAACATGAATTGGTCTCAACTAGACGAAGCCTATAATTTAGCTAAATCAAAAGGATACCCCTTTAGGTTTCATGTGTTGGTTTGGGGGGCGCAACAGCCGACATGGATGAATTCGTTATCCGCCTCAGCTCAGCTTGAGGAAATTGTAGAGTGGTTTCAGGCCGTGGCAGACCGTTATCCTGACTTGGATTATGTGGAGGTGGTGAATGAACCACTACATCAAAGACCCGATGGTAGTACCGGAGCTGCGGACTACTGGGATGCACTAGGGGGGCCAGGCGAAACGGGTTGGGATTGGGTAATTAAAGCATTTGAACTTGCTCGTGATATTTTTCCCGATTCCACCAAGCTTATGATCAACGACTATGGAATTATCAGTAGCTCTCAAGCGGTAAATCAATACCTTGAAATCATTGAGCTGCTAAAAGAGCGACAGTTAATTGATGCCATCGGTGTACAAGCCCATGCGTTTTCGAATGGAAGTTCCTCGGCTTCTGGAACGTCTCCATTTACCATTCGGCGTAATTTAAATAGTTTGGCGAAAGTAAATTTACCGATACAGGCAACAGAGATGGATATAGATGGATTATCGAATGGAACGGATCGAGAATCCGATGCGTATCAACTGAACAAAATAAAAGAGATATTCCCTGTTTTTTGGGAGCATGAAGCGGTTGAAGGGGTTACTTTTTGGGGCTGGAAGCCAGGGCTATGGAGAACAAGTCAGCAAGCATATTTGTGGAATGATTTAGGTCGGCCAAGGTCCTCTTTTCGCTGGTTGCAAAATTATGTAGATACCGCTCAGGTACGTTTTGCAGTTTCAAACGAGGGCGAGTTGGAGAATAACAACCATTTTCCAACTCAGATGATACTGGATCAAAATTATCCGAATCCTTTTAACCCAAGCACCACCATTAGCTTTTATCTGGAAGAGGCGGGTACAATAGAACTCAATGTATACAACAGCCTGGGGCAGCTGGTGACTCAGGTAGTTAACGAATACCTTTCAGCGGGAAATCATGTGGTTCCATTCACTGCCCATACACTACCTACGGGGATGTATTTCTATGAATTAAGAAAGCAGGATATACGCCTCACGAAATCGATGCTTTTAATAAAATAACGCAGGTCAACAATTCCCCTTCACTACCTGAGGTAAGTGGATATAAAGGGATTGGCAAATTTACCTTCTGGATCTAGGCTTCGGAACCGCTCTTGCACGGCGCTTAAATTCGGATACACTGTACGTAGTGTTGCCTCTGGCATATGGAACAATTTACCGAAGTGTGGTTTTGCATGATAGGGAGCAAGGGCTTCTTCTAGTCGTGGTAAAAAAGCTTCAACCTCCCTCCCTTTTTTTTTCCAGTTAAAATGAATGCCTACACTTGCCTGATGATAGGCGGGACTTAACCAAATATCATCTTCGGCCATAGTGCGGATTTCACTGAGTCCTAGAATGGGATTGAGTTCTTGATGTAATGATTGTACGGTTTTGATTGCATCAACTATGTATTCACGAGCCACAAAATATTCACTTTGAAGCTCTTGCCCTACTGCTTTGGGTGCATGAAAGCGGTAGTGGTGAAGTTGTTGGTACCACGGATTTGGGGTCTCGAACGGTGTTAGAGTTCGATACTGGTCGGTTTGTTGAGCAATCTCTGGAATTCTTCGTTTGGCGGAGAAAAAT
>JAYPDB010000006.1:0-20819 GCA_038125045.1 Bacteroidota bacterium | reverse complement strand
ATACTGGTCGGTTTGTTGAGCAATCTCTGGAATTCTTCGTTTGGCGGAGAAAAATAGTTCAGGTGTGGGTAGCTTTTCTATCTTTTCCGAGGGAATTTTATGCTTTAACCAAAGGGTATCCACAAAATTTTCCTGCCATGTGGGGAACAAACTCACACTATATGCAGCTGATGTAATCTCATCAAAATGGTTATGGACATCTTCAAAGGAGAGTTCTTGATAGGCGTTTTGTTGCACATGAAAGGCAGGAACTAATTGAAGAGTGTATCGAGTTACGACTCCAATAGCACCCAAGTGAATAAGTACGGAATGAAATTCATCGGCGTCCTTCTCGCGTGAGTATTCAACGAGTTCACCTCGATTATTTACAACCTCCATAGCCACGACTTGCGAGCTTAAATTCCCCACATGATCACCAGAGCCATGGGTAGCGGTATTAATAGCACCTGCAAAACTTATGGTTTGAAGCGAGGCGACATTCGGAAGTGCATACCCTTTTTTGAAGATTTCTTCACTTGCTTGTTCATACCACATACCCGCCGGTACGGTTACCTGATGTAGGTCATCATCAAATACCATTGGCAAATTTAACAGGCTTAAATCAAGGAGTGTTTCTTCGGAATCTGCCACCGAGTTAAAGGAGTGACCTGCGCCAATAACGCTGATTTTATGGGCCATAGCTACGATTTCTTGTAGCTGAGCAATACTCGTTGGACGATGAAATTGGGTATGGTTTAATGGGGTATGTCCACTCCATACATGTGTTGGTGCTGGCTGAATCACTGGTTAGATTCCTTATAGTCTAAAAGTTGTTGAACCGCTGGCTTAGGTGATAAATCGCGATTAAAAAGTAAGGGGTAGTTGGTTCTACCATTGATGGGATAATCATTTTTCCACGACATCGAATCATGAACACCCCAAAAGGTAACTCGATCTATGGCAGCACTCTTTTCTACGAAAAGTGTAAAAAGTTCGGCGTACCGTTGGCTTAGTTTTTCTTGTACTTCTTCAGGTAATCCATGAGGATAAGGGTCCAGGTATCGTTCAAACTCTTCGAGTTCATACTGAGGATGCAACATCCCTGTTCCTATGATTTGGCCCTCTTGGGTTAGAGGTAACACATCTATATCTAATTCGGTGATCATAACCTTAAGTCCTAAGGTTGCGAAGGAATCGATCGCTGCTTCGATGTATTCCAAGTCCGGATAATTCAACCCCCAATGGCCTTGCATACCAATGCCATCTATTCGAATACCCTCGTGTTGAAGCATCCGTGCCATACGCATGATCCCATCTCTTTTTTCTGGTCTCCAAGCGTTAAAATCATTGTAGTAGAGTTCGGTATCAGGAGCATAACTTTCAGCAAATTGAAAAGCCTTTTTCACCATGAGATCTCCATCCCCAACCGCTTCAACCCAAAGAGTTGGTCGATAAGAGCCATCATTATCAATGACCTCATTGACGACATCCCATGCATCAATTTTACCCACATATCGTCCAGTCACCCGCTGGATATGATCCTCCATGATCTGAATCATTTCATCAGACGAATGGGCGGTTCCATCCTCTTTTTTGAAATAAAATTCAGGCGTTTGATTATGCCAAACCAGTGTGTGCCCAACAACAAAATGATCATGACCTAATCCGTATTGGACAAAGGCGTCGGCTTCTGAAAAGTCCCATCGTCCCTTTTCGGGTTGAACCGATTCCGCCTTTAGCACGTTCTCGGCAGTAATGGTATTGAAGTGCTTTTCAACTATTCCATTGAGTTCTGCCGCAGAAGAACGGGCAATTGTAGTATTAATGGCTGTTCCTATTTTGAAATGATCCCTATAAACCTCTGCCAACCCGCTTTGTTTGCGCAATTCGAAAGGGGAAGCAGGTAGGCCGGCACGATTGTAGAGATTGGCAGATTCCGGATTATGCGCCCAGGCATACCGCACGGCAATGGGGTTGCGAAGATTTTCGGAACTCACGCGAACCGTGTTTCCATAGATGTGTGCTTGTGCAGGAACAAAGGTGGTTCCATCGGCAGAAAGTTCAAAATATTGAAGAGTAGGGGCGTCCTTTGCAACTAAGCCATCCCCAACGTGTTTAAAATAAATTTGAACCTCATGGTCGAGAAATTGAGCGTGATTGGGCAGAGGTCCGGAGCTTACAAGCTCATCGTTGTAGGCAACGCGGCGTGCTTCAAGAGCAAGTCTATCCCCTATGGGTTTTTTCCTCAAAGGGTGAATGTCGTTCCATTCTCCAAGATCAATACTCACGGCCATGCCTGTGTTATGGAGGGCAAGACTCTGGCGTTGCTGATCTCTGAGTTCCGCCCAATTGCTTTCCATGGGCTGTTCTTGAACGGCCATAAAATTGGCCAGCTGTACATAGAGAAAGGGTAACTCGGCTTGATTCCAATCCTTTCTCCAATTATCGATGAGTGCTTTTTTCAACTCCGCATAATTGGAGGGCGCTTTGGTGTTGGATTCTCCTTGATACCAAATAACCCCTTTTAGAGCATAAGGCACTAAAGGATGAATCATTTTATTGTAGAGTCCTCCGGCTTTCCAACGCACGAAGGTTTGACTTTCAAGGGTGGGCATCTGAGTACCTAATTCATAGTTCCAGGAGCCTCTTAGATCCAAGGTATCTCCAGGCAGGGCGATGAAGTAGGGTTTATCGAGGAAAAACCCACCTTTCCCCGAGCTATTAATGGCGCGAATCGTAATTTCATTTTCACCCGCTTGTAACACGCCTGCAGGTATGCGATAACGTCTTGGTGGATACTGATAGCTGGTATACCCTACAAATTCACCATTGATGTAGGTGTAATCTTGGTCAACGACTCTTCCTAGCCAAAGTGCGGCCTCTTTATCTTCCCAATCTTCGGATAACTCAATTGTTTTTTTAAACCAAACCACTCCATTGATATCTCCTAGGGTTGTCGTGTTCCACCAGTAACCAGGTAGCTCCATGGTTTCTAAGAACAGGGACCTTTTGCTGGCCTCTTGTAAAGAGAGGTGTTGCCATTCTTTGCCTTGTACCCCTTTATCTAGACCATTCATTTCCGAATACCACCGATCATTTCTTGTTTGATCACTACTTATAGTGCTATCTACAAAACATTGATTTCGGAACGTGCTCAGTTCTTCATAGGCATAAGGAAACTTTTTTAGATATTCCTCACTCATCCATGCTTCGATTGGAGACCCGCCCAGAGCGCTATTGATAATCCCAATGGGGATGTTGTACTCTTGGTGTAGATGTTTGGCAAAAAAGTAGGCTACAGCCGAGAATTCGGACAGATTTCCTTTGTGGGCAGCCACCCAATGTCCAGCATCAACATCGGTATGTGGATGATGAAAATCATAGCCATCGGGTACGGTAAATTGCCGGATAAGGGGAAAATCATCGTTGTGCATTTCTTCTTTATAGGTGAATTTCACCCGCTCCATAGGTAATTCCATATTGGACTGCCCTGAGGCCAACCAAACATCACCAAACCATACATCTTGAATGTGAATGGTATTGGAAGCATGAAAGGATAGTACGAAAGGGCCACCGGCAGGCTGAGGAGGAAGTTCTATGGTCCAATGGCCATCGGCATCGGCTTTGGTGGTGTAGGAATCACTTCCAAATTCTAATTGAACGGTTTCGTAGGATTGGGCCCATCCCCAAACATTAACAGGTTGATTTCGCTGTAAAATCATGCCGTCACTAATTAATTTTGGCAAACTAATTTGCGCAAATATTGTCCAGGAGTGACTGATAAGAATAAAGATAAATAGCGGCTTTAATGGTATTTTCATGTAATTATCTTAGTTTAACCAAATCATTATACAATCAATCAATCAAATAAAAAAGCAAATTTTGCCCAATAAAAATGGGTTTCAACTATCATACAGATGGTACTAAGAAAAGACTTTTTTTAGGTTGTAAAGAAAGTGGTGTTCTGTTATAATAATTGTATGATTTACACTTATTGGTTTAGTCTCTAATCACAAACCATTGTACGTCCATTCGCGGCGATTTGGTTCCTTATTACCATGATTCTTATGAAACGTATTACTTTTTTTGGATTCCTTTTTATAGTCGTATTTCTGCAGATACAATGTGGGATGCTTCGCCAAGAAAGCCCAAGGGTACGGACCGCCCTGAATGAAGGATGGACCTTTATGAAATATGCTTCAGATGAAATCCCCGATACTCTGGTCTACGATATTCGTCCAGAAGGTATAGAGTATAATGATAGCCAACAGGCCGATACTCGCCCCGAAGAGTCTTTATGGACGCAAACTACCGAGGAATTTGTGCTCAAACCTTGGATTCTCCCCACAGGTAATGCATTCATAAAAGACGCTTCGAACCATTACATACTTCCAGAGGGTAATCCAGGATCTGATTTCCCCTTCGTTCAAACCGAATTTGATGATTCTTCGTGGGAAAAGGTACGATTACCTCACGATTGGGCTATCAAAGGCCCCTTTTTTGAAGGCGAAGACGCTGAGGTTACGGGAGGAATGGGGCGATTACCGTCTCCTGGTGTAGCATGGTATCGCAATCGCTTTGAATTAGACCAAGAAGACATGGGAAAAGTCATCTATTTGGACATCGATGGTGCCATGTCCTATTCAATGGTTTGGTTGAATGGTCACTTAGTAGGCGGTTGGCCTTTTGGTTATACTTCATACCGATTGAATCTAACCCCTTATCTGAACCAGGAGGGGCCTCAACAGTTAGCAATCCGTTTAGATAATCCTCCCGAGTCGTCCCGATGGTACCCAGGAGGAGGACTCTATCGCAATGTATGGTTAACAAAAGTTTCAGCTGTGCATGTAGATCAATGGGGTAGTTTTGTTCATACTCCTGAAGTTGATGCTGAACAGGCTCAAGTTAAAGTGGGTATTCGGGTTAAAAATGAACGTTCTGAAGCGGTCACACCCGAGGTGGTTACTCGTATCTATGAGTTGGATGCACAGGGAATTCGAGGGCAGGAACTAAGAGCAACTATTGAACACCCTAAACTCACAATTACCCCAGGAAGCAGCGCCGAGACGGTGGGGGAAACGAGCCTTAAGAACCCGAAGTTATGGGGCCCTAAACCCACTCAAATCCCTCAAATGTACATCGCCATTACAGATGTAACGATAGATGGCCTACTTTCGGATCGTTATGAGACGTCTTTTGGAGTACGCACTATTGAGGTAGACCCTAGGCGAGGAGTTCTGGTTAATGGTGAACTCATACCCCTGAAAGGTGCAAATCAACATCATGACCTAGGGGCCCTAGGTGCTGCTTTTAATGTACGTGCCGCGCAGCGTCAGTTGGAAATCCTACGAGAAGCAGGAGTGAATGCCATTCGAACGGCTCATAATCCACCTGCGAAAGAATTGCTAGATTTGACAGATCGCATGGGATTTTTGGTGCTTGATGAGTCCTTTGATGTTTGGGTGCGCAGAAAAACACCCATGGATTTTCATCTTATATTTCCCGAATGGCATGAGCAGGATTTAAGAGCTTTGGTCCGAAGAGATAAGAATCACCCTTCGGTTTTTGCTTGGAGCACAGGTAATGAGGTGGGTGAACAATACACAGGTGAGGCGGGCTTAGAATGGGCACGTTATTTGAAAGAGATTGTGCACAGCGAAGATTCAACCCGTTTAACAACCTATTCAATGAATTTTGCTAAGCCTCCCATGCGATTTCCTGAAGAGGCCGAAATTATAAGCCTTAATTATCAAGGTGAAGGTATCCGAAATGCTCCCGCCTATGCTCATCTAAAGGGTATTAATACAACTCCTTTATATCCCTCGTTTAAGGAGGCTCATCCGAATCAGCTGATCGTTAGCAGTGAGAACGCGGCGGCGGTGAGTTCGCGAGGCACCTATTTGTTTCCAGTCTCTAATGGGATTAGCTCACCTATTTCACCCGGTGTAGGAGGTGACCCTTCAAGCGCATATGTAAGTGCCTATGAGCTCTATACGGCCGACTTTGGGTCTTCGGCAGATAAGGTTTTTCGATCTTTGGATCAGCATCCTTATGTCGGGGGTGGCTTTGTTTGGAGCGGCTGGGATTACTTGGGAGAACCTACCCCGTATTACAGTGCGAGAAGTTCGTATTTTGGATTTGTTGATTTAGCTGGGTTTAAGAAAGATCGGTTTTATCTATATCAAGCCTATTGGAGACCTGATTACCCAATGGTACATATGTTTCCTCATTGGAATTGGCCAGGTCGTGAGGGTCTCGTTACGCCGATTCATGTAGCCACCACCGGAGATGAGGCGGAACTATTCATCAATGGAGTTTCACAGGGCAGAAAGGTGAAAGAAGCATATACCTATCGGTTGCGATGGGATGATGTGACCTACACACCAGGAACCATACAAGTGGTGGCATATAAGGATGGGGCCGTTTGGACAGAGCAAACCATTGAAACAACCGGGGCTCCAGTAGCTATTGATTTAGAAGCCGATCGTTCGACCATTGCTTCCGATGGCTACGACCTCTCCTTTATAACCGTGCGTTTGAAAGATGAGCAAGGACGTGAGGTACCGGATGCCAACATTGAGCTTTCTTTTACCATTGAAGGGCCCGGTGAAATCGTAGCAACCGATAATGGTGATCCGACCGATTTTACCCCATTTCCATTGCATAGTAGAAAAAGCTTTAATGGCTTAGCACTGGTAATTGTGCGGTCAAAAGTGGGTGAAACCGGATCCATAACTTTAAAAGCTAATTCGAAAGGTTTAACTCAGGCTACCCTTCAAATTAGGTCTTCAGAATAAAGGTTGACTTATTTTTGAAGAAGGATGCTTTGGGTCGATACTCCAGACTCGCTTTGTAAACGGACTAGGTACCATCCACTGCTTAGATGTCTGGCATCGAATTCCTTGTGATGTAATCCTTCGGCATAAAAACCATCGGCAAGGGTTTGAATCTCTTGTCCCAGCATAGAATATACTTTGAGTTGGATAGCTTCGGAACGAGATAACCTAAAAGAAATGGTTGTATTCGGGTTGAAGGGGTTGGGATAATTGGGCAGAAGTTGGGGAGCCTTTGGAAGTAGATCCATCGGATCTTCCTCTATAGTCGTCTTTAGAGCAAAGTCTACGATATAGGTCGTAATGGTGCCTTTTGGAAGGTCCACATTTAAATATCCATTGACGTATCGAAAATCTTCCACTTCTTCCACATCTTCACTTATTGATGTTCGGTAAGCCGTTACATGTGAACTATTATAGGAAGGGAAGGCAAAATCTAAATTCAGGTCATTTGATTCGTCGTTAATAGCAACGATGATAAGTTTAGAAGAATCGGGGTGAACGTATGCGGTAGTTTCAAGCCGTAACAAGCCTCGCCCAGTAGGTTCAATAACATTGATTCGATGATAACCAGGCCGTACAAAGCGAGAAAATTGGGAAAAGGCATACCCTCTTTTGAGTATACTACTATCGGCCGTTCGTTGTGTTCCGTCCCCTAAAAAAGAGTAATAGCGTTTCAAATACCACCATATATACGCATTCCAATTATTTTTCATTGATTTGTTAACCGACAAGGCCATGTCCAGGGTTTCCTCCCATTTTTCGGCCCGAGAAAAATCCTCCCAAGGAGTAGAAATATTTCCTGTGTTCAAATTCATGAGATACTCGGTCATCCAAATTTCTTTGCCTTTTTCTTCGGCCAGTGGATAACTGGAATTACCTCCACCGTACACATGACCACTGATAATATCTGTATTAACGGTCGCTAGCGAATCATGTAAGATAGGATCGGACATCACTCTTCTAAATTGGAAAGATTCAGGAGCCATGAGTTTGGTTGCAGTGATTAAATGCCCATGGTGCTTCACAAAATTTAGCATCTGTTCTGGGCTGTAATCACATGATTCGTATCCCACTGCGATATCAGGCTCATTCTGAACAGATATGGCGTAGATGGGTGCCCCATTTTCGGCCATGAATTCGGCAAAATGGTTGAGATACTCGGCATAATCGGCATAGGCATCTTCTCGAAGCGTTCCTCCAACCAAATCATTATTGGATTTCATACTTGACGGAGGTGTCCAAGGGGATGCGATAAGTGTGATTCCTCGTTCATGTGCTTTTTGGGCGGTAGGTAAGTTGGCCATCCATGCACTTTGATTGTTCCAGTGATCTTCTTGAGGTGCCACTCTTAAGCGAAGAATACTCAAGCCCATACCTTCGGTCTGAACATTAAACGCGCGATCCAAATCAGCATCGTTTAAATCGGGTCTCCAACCAACGATATTGGCCGCTCCAAACCCTCTAATAAGTTGCCGTGTGCTGTCTATGTTGAAGATGACGGTTGGATGGTCCTGAGCTTGTACCTTAGACTGGAAGGGCCCTGATACAAGCGCATATAGGATGATTAGAAAAGTAGTGTTGAAGTAGGATAAAGAGTGGACGGGTTGTATAATTGGGGTCAAGAACAAAAAATTGGTTAGTAAATTTCTGATTTTAGTATAAATTAAGTGTTAGAATCACATTTAAAAAAATTAAGGTCGGATATGAGGAAATTTTACAAAATTAGTCACTACGTTATCATGGGATTTTTAGCATATCTGGGAGTTAACTGTACCAACCCTGCACCCACTTTTATGAATAAGTCATCATTTGGATTTTTACAGAATGGCCAAGAGGTCTATCGCTACACCTTGAATAACTCGAACGGTATGTCGGTCTCCATCACCGATTTTGGCGCAACAATTGTTGCTATAGAAGTACCGGATCGTGATGGTACAACCAAAAATGTTGTGCTGGGATATGATCATATTCAACCCTATCTAAATGGAACTCCCTATTTTGGCTCCACTATTGGTCGTTATGCAAATCGGATTCGAGAGGGAAGGTTTGAATTGGATGGGGAAAGTTATCAGCTCTCGGTGAATGATGGAGATCATCATTTGCATGGAGGATCTGAAGGTTTTGATAACGTACTATGGACCTTGCGGGATTACTCTAACGAATATCTTGAGTTTTCCTACTTGAGTGCCGATGGAGAAATGGGGTATCCTGGCAATCTTGAGGTCCGGGTTCGATTTAGCTTAACTCAAGAGAATGAGTTAAAAATGGACTATTGGGCGCAAACCGATGCTTCTACTCCGGTAAATCTTACCAATCATGCCTATTTCAATTTGAGTGGAGAGGTTGAGCAGGGAATTTTCAATCATCAATTACAATTGATGGCATCAGCCTATACTCCTGTAGATGAAGGATTGATACCCACAGGTGAAATTACAGAGGTAGAACAGACCTTATTTGATTTCCGAACCGAGCAATCCATTGGTGAACGGTTGCAAGCACAGCCTTCTGGCTTTGATCATAATTTTGTTTTGGATTCTGATGGTCTAAAAAATCAGGATGGCCTGCATTTAGCGGCGAAACTCACGGATCCGCTTTCGGGTAGACAGCTAGAAGTTTGGACCACCGAACCGGGTATTCAATTTTATTCGGGGAATTTTTTGGATGGTACCCTTAAGCTAGGTGATTCGAAACCCATCTCTAAACACGGCGCGTTATGTTTAGAAACCCAGCATTTTCCTAATAGCCCTAATGAACCCGCATTTCCCTCAACCATTTTGCATCCTGGAGAAGAATTTAGAAGTAGCACCATTTATGGATTCAAAGTGGTATTATAACAGCCTGAGTTAATTATGTAGGTTGTATGGAAAAAACATCATATCAGAATGCCGATCGTATAGTAGTTGCAATTGATTGTATTATTTTTGGATTTGACAAAGAACAACTAAAACTACTACTTATTAAGCGTGATTTTGAACCCGAACGAGGTCATTGGTCGTTGATGGGTGGGTTTTTAAAAGGTTGTGAACATCTACACCAAGGTGCTCACAGAATTTTGTACGATCTAACAGGTCTTAAAAATATTTATTTGGAGCAGTTACACGCCTTTGGAGAAGTCACTAGAGATCCTGTAGAGCGTACCCTCTCGGTTGCCCACTATGCGTTAATCGACATAGAAGCCCATGCTTTTGAACTATCTGAGGATTATTCTGCTTCCTGGTTTCCAATTCAAGAGCTTCCCGATTTGATATTTGATCATAATGACATGGTGAAGGCGGCATTAGATCGTTTACAATATAAAGCATCCCATGAGGCCATTGGATTTGAACTATTGCCCGATAAATTCACACTTCCAGAATTGCAAAAACTCTATGAATGTATTTATGGTCGGCCCTTAGATAAACGAAATTTTAGAAGGCGGATTTTATCCATGGATGTGCTTATTAATACGGGTGAAAAAGAAAAATCCAGCTCTAAAAAGGGGGCGTATTTGTACACCTTTGACCAAAGTAAGTTCAACAAGCTTCAACGAGAAGGTCAAAATATGGATTTGAATCTCTACTAATTATTAGGTGAGGATATTTGTATTCCGAAAGTCTCTTTTAGAACAAAAGGGACTTTTTTTGTTTCTGAATTAGAATAACAGTTGCGCTATTGATTAAAAAGTGTTAGAGTTACACTTAATAGCAATAGTCTTTGAGTATAGAGTATGAATTATCTAATTGGGATCGATTGTGGCACCGATTCGGTTCGCTCCGTCTTAGTTACGGATAAAGGTAAAGAATTGTGTGAATCGGTTTTTTATTACCCTCGATGGATGAAGGGATTGTACTGCGACCCTTCGGTTAATCGGTTTCGTCATCATCCTTTAGATTATGTTGAAGGCTTAGAACATACGCTCAAAGAAGTTATTGAATTCTTAGATGCCGATGAGCGAAGGTCGATTAAAGCGATTGCTGTGGATACTACAGGATCAACTCCCGTGGCGGTAAACGCTCAAGGAATTCCTCTGTCTCTTTTGCCGGAATTTGAAGATGAACCCAACGCGATGTTCTTGCTTTGGAAAGACCATACGGCTGTAAAAGAGGCTGATGAATTGACCCAGCTCGCAAGCACCTGGGGAGGTGAAGATTATACGCAATATGTAGGGGGTATTTATTCATCGGAATGGTTTTGGGCCAAGATATTGCATGTGCTTAGAAATGACCCTTCCATAGTAGAAAAGGCCCATTCATGGGTGGAATTATGCGATTGGATACCTTTTTTACTTACCGGCGCAGATGATGTCAATACTATGAAAAGAAGTAGATGTGCCGCGGGTCATAAAGCCATGTGGCATGAATCCTACCAAGGGTTGCCAAGTGAAGAGTTTCTATCTCGATTAGATCCCTTGTTACAGGGATTACGTGGCCGTCTTTATGAGGATACGTATACCTCGGATTCTTCTGCGGGTTTGTTGGGTTCCGATTGGATGAAGAGACTAGGTTTAGACCATGATGTTCATGTAGCCGTTGGTGCTTTTGATGCTCATATGGGAGCCGTTGGTGGTCGAATTACCTCGGGTTATATGGTTCGTGTCATGGGTACTTCCTCTTGTGATATGATTCTGGCCGATCAGGTTCATGTTGGATCGAAAACGATTAAAGGTATATGTGGACAGGTCGATGGGTCCATAATTCCAGGGTTTTTAGGATTGGAGGCGGGTCAATCTGGTTTTGGTGATGTGCTCGCCTGGTTTAAACAATTAGTTTCGGAAACACCTCTTGCGATTCTAAAGGAGTTGAATTATTTGGACGATCAACTCAAAGCGCAGGTGACCCATGATATTGAAGATATGGTGCTTTCATATCTTGAAAGAGAAGCTAGTCGGATTAATTATAAACCTGAAAAGTTATTGGCCTTAGATTGGCTCAACGGGAGGCGAACTCCGGATGCAAACCAGCACCTGACCGCAAGTATAGAGGGTTTAGGTATAGGTTCACGTCCGTTTGAACTGTATGTAGCTTTTGTACAAGCAATTTGTTTTGGTTCTCGAGCCATTGTGGAGAGGTTTGTACAGGAGGGAATCGAAGTTCGTGGCATCATCGCAATGGGTGGGGTAAGTAAAAAAGCTCCCTATATCATGCAAACCTTAGCAGATGTTCTTCAGATACCTGTTCAAGTGGTAGCCTCCGAACAAGCATGTGCGCGAGGGGCGGCTATATTTGGTGCGGTTGCCGCGCAGATTTATACAGAGGTAGAAGAAGCTGTTGAGCATATGGCTTCGGGGATAGAACGTGTATATGAGCCAAATGAACAGGAGCGAGCCTATTATAATCACAGATATCAGGAATATTGTGCATTGGGAATTTATACGGAACAAAAGATCATGGAGGGCTTAAAGCATGAGTTTTGATGATTTGAAGCAGCGTGTATATAAGGCAAACATGCAGTTGGTTGAAATGGGATTGGTGTTTCAAACCTTTGGCAATGCCAGTGCTATAGATCGTGAATTAGGAGTATTCGGCATTAAACCCAGTGGTGTAGCTTACGATCAATTAAGACCTGAGGATATCGTAATCCTGGATGTAGAAAATAAGGTGGTGGAGGGAAGCTTGCGTCCTTCGTCTGATACCAAAACACATGCTTATCTATATCAATCATGGGATTCTATAGGGGGTATCGTGCATACTCATTCTACCTATGCTACATCCTGGGCACAAACTCAACAGGCGATCCCCATTCTGGGCACTACTCATGCCGATCATACCACCTATGATATTCCCTGTGCGCCAGCTATGGATGATGAGTGGATTGCTGAGGATTATGAAACGATGACGGGAAGGCAAATTGTGGACCATCTCATAACATTAGGATATTCTCATGCCGATGTTGAAATGATGCTGATCTCGAATCATGGCCCCTTTACTTGGGCACCCACCATTGAAAAAGCAGTATATAACAGTGCAGTTCTGGAAAAAATTGCTGAATTGGCATACCTCACATTGACGATTAGACCGGATGCCCCATCCTTAAAATCGAGTCTTATTCAAAAACACTACGACCGTAAGCATGGTAAAACAGCTTATTACGGGCAAAAATCATTAAAACGATAAACAATGGCTTTTTTAGATTGGTTAGTTATTGCAATTTTTTTCCTTGGGTTGATTGGAATTCTGGTATGGGTATTCAAACAGAAGCAACAAGATTCAGGAGATTATTTCTTAGCAGGTAAGGATGCTACATGGATAGCAATTGGTGCTTCCATTTTTGCTTCAAATATTGGATCTGAACACTTGATTGGTTTGGCAGGTGCAGGAGCTTCCAGTGGGATGGCTATGGCACATTGGGAGATTCAGGCTTGGATGATTCTGATTTTAGGTTGGGTATTTGTGCCTTTTTATAGCAGAAGCATGGTCTACACCATGCCTGAGTTTTTGGAAAAACGATACAACGCCCAATCCCGGACGTTACTATCCATGATTTCACTGATAAGTTATGTGCTTACTAAGGTAGCCGTTACGGTCTATGCTGGAGGATTGGTTTTCAAAGAAGTATTTGGCATTGAGTCGATATGGGGTATTGATTTCTTTTGGATTTCAGCCATCGGCCTTGTTGTATTGACCGCCATATACACCATTGTGGGAGGAATGAAGTCGGTGTTGTATACATCGGTGCTTCAAACTCCAATTTTGCTGTTGGGTTCCTTGATTATACTGGTACTCGGACTACGTGAAATCGGAGGCTGGAATGAACTAATGGCGCTTGCTTCTGCCATTGAGGTCAATGATTATGGAGATAGTATGACCAATCTCATTCGAGATAACAGAGATCCTGATTTTCCATGGTTGGGAGTGTTAATTGGTTCGTCTGTGATTGGATTTTGGTATTGGTGTACGGATCAATTTATCGTACAACGGGTACTATCAGGAAAAGACGAACAACAAGCTAGAAGAGGGGCTATTTTTGGGGCATATCTTAAGTTAACGCCGGTATTCTTGTTTATGATTCCGGGTATGATTGCATTGATTATGACCCAAAAAGGTATCGTAATCAATGGGGAACTCTTTCAAATGTCTTCGGCAGATGCCGCTTTCCCTGCACTGGTCTCCTATCTATTACCTGCTGGGGTAAAAGGATTGGTAGTCTGTGGTATATTAGCAGCCTTGATGAGTTCATTGGCGTCTTTATTTAATTCATCGGCTATGCTCTTTACCATCGATTTTTATAAAAAATACAGACCTGAGAGTTCGGAGCGGCGATTGGTTTTGGTGGGTAGATTAGCTACGGTAACAGTTGTAATTCTCGGTATTCTATGGATACCGGTTATGAAAAGTATTGGTGAGGTGTTGTATACCTATCTCCAAGATGTTCAATCGGTATTAGCTCCAGGTATAGCAGCAGCATTTTTAATGGGAGTACTTTCCAAAAAGCCTACCCCAATGGCCGGTTTATTGGGAATGATCGTTGGCTTTGTAGTGGGTATTATGCGATTGGGCTCCAAAGTATACTTTACTCAAACCTCTAAGGTTGCTGGTTATGACAGTGTACCCCAATGGGCCCTTGAAACCGGAACTAACGGGTGGTTTTATTCGCTCTTCTATGAGGTGAATTGGCTCTTTTTTAGTGGGGGTATGCTGTTGCTTTGTGTGTTGGTGATCGTAGGGGTTAGTTATGTAACTCAACCCGCATCCGATGAGCAAATTGAGGGTCTCACCTTTGCCTCTGCGACACAGGAACAGAAACTTCAAACCCGACAGAGTTGGGGAACTTGGGACTTGGTTCATACTGGAATCATCCTTCTCTTTACCCTACTCTTTTATGCCTATTTCTGGTAAATCAGTAAGGAGTAATACAAGATGAAAACGATTTGGTTGTTGACAGGTAGTCAACATTTATACGGCCCTGAAACTTTGCAACAGGTGGCAGAGCATTCCGATATTGTTGGAGGGTATATCCAGAAAAGCCTTAGGGTTTCTGTGACTATTAAGGTAGTAGAGGTATTAACCAATAGGGAAGACATAGAGAAAACCTGTTTAGCGGCGTCTTCAGACCCAGAATGTCTGGGGGTGATGGCTTGGATGCATACCTTTTCTCCTGCAAAGATGTGGATTTCCGGTTTGAAGGTATTAACCAAGCCGTTATTACACTTGCATACTCAATTTAATGATCGAATTCCATTCGATAGTATCGATATGGATTTTATGAATCTGAACCAATCGGCACATGGTGGTAGAGAATTTGGATATCTATGTACTTATTTGGGGATTTCTAGAAAAGTGGTGGTTGGACACTGGAAAGATGAGCAGGTACTCAATGCTGTTGAGACTTGGGTTAGGGCATGTTTAGCCAAACAATCTTTTAAGACGTTAAAGGTTGCCCGGTTTGGTGATAACATGAGAAGTGTGGCTGTTACAGAAGGCAACAAAGTAATGGCGGAAACGGATTTAAATTTTGTAGTGGATGGGTACGGAATAGGTGATTTATTGGCATTCAGGCCAGCAGTGGATTCACCTGAGGTACAATCACTCGTAGAAGAGTATGATAGGCTATACGATACGTCCAAACTACGAAAGGAACATCGTGACTCCATAGTAGAGGCGGCTGTGATTGAATATGCCTTAGAGGCTTTTCTCGAAGATGGGGGGTATAAAGCATTTACCACAACATTTGAGGATTTGCATGGATTACATCAATTACCTGGACTCGGTGTACAACGTCTTATGGGCAAAGGTTACGGATTTGCTGCCGAAGGAGACTGGAAAACAGCTGCTTTGTTACATGTTGTGAAAAGGATGAGTGAGGGCTTACAGGGAGGTACTTCTTTCATGGAAGATTACACCTATCATTTTAACAATAATGATGGGGATGATCTTGTTTTAGGAGCACATATGCTTGAAATCTGCCCTAGTATAGCAAGTGAAGCAATTTCTTTAGAGGTGCATCCACTTGGCATTGGTGGTAAAAATGATCCGGCAAGATTGGTGTTTGATGGTACGGAAGGGGAGGCTATGAACATTTCCCTGGTAGAAATGAGAGGTTCTTATAGGATAATAGCGAATAAAGTTCATGCTATGAAAGCCCCTAATATGCCTCATCTACCCGTGGCTAGAGTGATGTGGAAACCAGAGCCCTCGTTGAAGGAGTCTGCTGAAGCTTGGATAAAAGCTGGCGGATCCCATCATACCGTGTACACGCAGTCAATTCAGAAAGAACATCTAATAGATCTGTGTGAAATAATGGGTCTTGAGTTGTGCTTTATCGAATAATGGATGAGCGCCTAAAAAAGCTAAGTTTACGATGAGTAATTACCATTATGGATAGGATATTAATCAGGTTGAATTAAAATTATTTGGAAGGGCTTTTAATTGAGCAAAAAATTTGCGCAAAAATAATAAAATTTTGTTCAGATTTTTTTTCATTATTGCTTTCATTTGATATATTACTCACATATAAGTCGTTTAAAGAACAAATTTTGAGTTTTTATTGTGCATAATATGAAAAAATTAACGCGTGTCTTAGGAGTTTTGCTAGCTATATTTTTCGGCAGTGTCGTAGAAATATATGCTCAAGCAGGAGTTATTCGGGGTATTGTAACTGATTCAAATACAGAAGAACGGCTTATCGGGGTAAATATCGGTCTTTTTGGGACTAGTTTGGGAAACGCTTCCACCATTGATGGAGACTATGTAATTAACCGTGTTCCTGCTGGGACTTATACGATAGTAGCCTCTGCTATTGGTTATACTCGTTATGAAGCAGAAGTTGTAGTGGTTGCAGGGCAGACTACCACCTTGAATATTATAATGAACCAAGAAATAGTTGTGGGTGAGGAAGTGGTGATATCGGCTCAAGCAGAAGGGCAAATTGAAGCTATTAATCAGCAGCTGCAGTCTACAAACATTGTAAACGTAGTCTCGGAAACGAGAATACAGGAGCTGCCCGATTTTAATGCGGCTGCTGCCTTGGGACGTTTGCCTGGGGTATCCACCACCAAAAGCTCAGGGGAAGATAATAAAGTCGTAATTCGTGGGCTTTCACCTGAATTCAATTCAATTGAAATTGAAGGCATTAAACTAGCAGCCACAGGTAGTTCTCAAATTGGTATTACATCAGCATCTGGTGGAGGTGCGGTAAATAACGATCGTAGTGTGGATTTAACAATGGTGTCACCGTATATGATTCGCATGATTGCCGTGTATAAGTCACTCACTCCCGACATGAATGCAAACTCTATAGGTGGTACGGTGAATATGGAGTTACGCGAGGCTCCAGATGGTTTAAAAATGGAGGCGTTATGGCAGCAAGGCTATACCGCTAAAAGTCAAAACTATGGCAACTATCGAGGAGTTTTTTCGGTAAGTAATCGATTTTTAAACAATAGGCTTGGATTATATGCCTTGGGTAATCTCGAATCCTATGATCGTGATTCAGATAATCTAAGCGCAAACTATAATACGGTTGGGGATGCTAGTACCATAGATGAAACCACAGGTTTTAGACCTGTAGAAGTTGCGTCCGTAGGTTTTAATCGGCATTTGGAAACACGAAACCGATTTGGAGCGAATCTTATTTTAGATTATCAACTGCCCAAAGGTTCGGTGAAGTTAATTAATATGTTTACGGCTATTCGATCCGATGTAAACGAGTACAGACAGTCTATTAACTACGACACTGGGGATTTGGGTTGGAGCGTTCGTCTCAATGACAATAGTATTGATCAACAACTTAACTCGTTGAAATTAGATTATGATTTTGGGTTTATGAGCACTGATATTTCGGTCAGTTACACCAGTGCCAATAATATCCTAGATGAGTCTCCTAATTTTTCTTTTGATCAAGATGCTGGTGTTCAGGCGGGTCAAATACGAGACAATGTTCTACCCGAAGACCTCATTGGACTTCTTACTTACAGAGGCGATGAAGCGGTAATACTTACGGGTGGAAACCTTTTTAGTTCCGATTACAAGGAGTCTAAATATGATCTTAAAGCAGATTTTGAGATCCCTTTTAATCTAGGGTTGAATGTAGCCGGTTTTATAAAATTAGGAGGTCAATTAACTGATCAAACCAACAGCGTAAACCAGGAAACTCCCTATTTAGGACTGACAGGAGGAGATGGAACGGGAATTCAAGCCCTTATGATTCAAGGTATTTCCTCACAGCTTGGTATTCCAATCAATAGCCAAGGATTCTTTACAGGTAATCACCTATTAACCGGTAATAATGCACTATACAACAGCTTCTTAGATAATAAATTTGGTCAGATTTATTTTGCGCCCCAAACATCCACTCTAGTGGGTATGATTGACTATGTACGGAGTCAGCCACAATTTGATGCTTCTAATGATGGAGCTTCAACTGGTGCGCAGGGGGGATGGTACGATGGTCCATTTCAGTCTTTAGCCAACGATTATGAATATTCGGAGGTCTATAAGGCTGGTTATGCGATGGCTAAACTCAACGCCAAGGATTTAATGGTGATTGGTGGTGTTCGGGTCGAAGATTTAACAACAGATTATTTCGCATATAACGCCAGAGATGCTAGAAATGCTCAGTTGCAAGAGATGTACGATACAACGTCAACCGGAGGCAATCAATTTGTCTTACCTATGGTTCAGGCTAAATATTCTCCCTTCGATTGGATGGATGTACGCTACGCATATACCGAAACACTAGCTCGACCCAATTATACGTCTATATCTCCTAAATTCACCATCACCCAAGGGAATCAGGTCTATACCGGGAATACAAATCTGAAGCCGGCTGAAGCATTCAATAATGATTTAAGTGTCACCTTCCATGCAAATAAACTAGGATTACTGTCGGTAGGGGTATTTCACAAAAAAATTAAGGACTTTGTCTATACCACCAGTTACGGATTGAATGCAGCAGACTTAGCGGGTATTGATACGCTGTCTAACTATCAGATTGTACGCGATGGTGATGTCGTGGTCACTCCTTTGACCAATGCCAATCCTACAGTAATCATACCCATTAACAACCCTTTTGATGCCATTGTAAAAGGGCTTGAACTAGATTTTCAGACCAATTTCTGGTACTTGCCGAAGCCTTTTAACAGTTTGGTATTTGGAATCAACTATGCACGTATAAGTTCGGAAACCAAATATCCTTTCTACAAAACCGAGGTTAAACTAGAAGGCCGTAAGCGTATTCCTGTATTGGTAGATAGTGCGTCTGCAGGTCGTTTGGTGAATCAGCCCAATCATGTGTTGAATAGTTATTTGGGATATGACTACAAAGACTTTTCGGCTCGCATATCCTTCTTATATCAGGCGAACTCGACTGTAAATACAGGGGGTGAGTTCAAAGAAGATGATTCGAGCACAACCGATTATTACAAATGGGATTTCTCAGCTAAGCAAAAATTACCACGCTTCAACAGTGAATTATTCTTAGAAATCAGCAACCTAACCAGTTCGAACAGTAGCTGGGTTCAGCGAACAATAGGGGGCTTTAGAGGAATTCAAAATTATGGATTGACCGGAAACTTCGGGATCCGAATACGTTATTAATTACTAACAAAATGATAGGAGTATATATGAAAAAAGGGATACTATTATCAGCATTCATGTTGATGTTTAGCGCTCTAACATTCGCTCAAACGGCTAAGGACACCGTAGTAGTGGACGGTTATTATGAGACCGGTGGTACCTATGGTACATTAAATGATGCTATTTCAGCAGCAGTAACAGCCGGAACCATTAACAATACGGTCTTCAAACTAAAGCCTTATGAAGTCTATGTATTGAATCGAAGTATCTTTATGGATCTCGATCAGAACCTTGAGATTGTTGCAGATAAACCCGGTACCGATCAGGAGTCGGCTCCACCTCAAATCGTTTGGACCGAAGAGGACATCGACAATACCTACATCATTCAAACCTATGGGGATTTGGTAATGAAAAATATATGGGTTCGTTATGCCGATATTTTGGGCAATAAAATTCCCAACTCCGGTATTGTATTTGAAAATCAACCAGACGATGATCAGGAAGTTGGATATTTCGATGGTGTTTTATTTGATTATGCAGGTATTGGACCTGAAGCAGGTGGATCTGTTACAGTAAAAGCAGACCATTTCCATGGTACATTTAAGAATTCTTATTTCCGAAACAACAATGATATCCACTTCCGTTATTATGGTAGAGCAGTATCCTTTCCTTTTCAAAGTACTGGTTGGAAGTATGACTATTTACTTTTTGAAAATACCACCTTTGCCAATATTGCTCGAATTGTGATGATGGAGGGTAATGAGTATGGAGATAATATTCATCTCAATCATGTCACTGTTTTGAATACCTTAGAAGAAGTCGTTCAATCTGGTTGGTTGAATAAGTTTTCAATTACTAATTCTATTATTGTGAATCCTTATATGCTAGGATATTATGCTGTAGACGTGTGTGAAGATGATCAGACTTTTCGTGATTTTGAACGTGGAAATTGTGGTGATGCTCCTAGTTCGGTATTTACCATGATGCCGGTTGATTCCTTTGGGTTTGAAGTTGATTTCACCGATTTGGACCGTCAAGTTTTTGTAGGTAATAATGCCATTTATACCCATGACTGGCTTCTTGATTGGATGGTAAACTGTGATCCTGTTTGTTTAGAAAGAACAAGAAACCGTGAGCAAGACTTACTCCCACAGCCACGAGCTTGGGTTAGTGATGGTGTGATTACCTTTATGGATTCTACAACTTCAGAAGGTGCCAAATACTTCACGACTATGAACATTGATTCAGTTAGTATGATTTTCGGTGAAGATCCTCAATTTATTGTGGAGGCTACCAACCAAGATACTCTTAAAGATTTCGTAGAAAGAAAGTGGAGAGATAACTCTGATATCGACTGGGCCTATAAACCAGAGGCTGGCTTTAATCAAATTTGGCCCCTTCCAGAAAACATGGCCTACGAGCATACCGGTATGCAAACAGCTGCCATGGGTGGATTTCCATTAGGTGATTTGAACTGGTATCCTGAGCAAATGGCTGCTTGGGAAGCTCAATA
>JAYPDB010000005.1:0-34052 GCA_038125045.1 Bacteroidota bacterium | reverse complement strand
ACCTTTGGATTTTGAGAAGCAAAAGGTGGTCTTTCCACTCGATCAACCTATTAAATCAACGGGTCATATTCAGATTCTTTATGGAAATCTCGCGGAGGAAGGAGCGGTGGCGAAAATTACAGGCAAAGAAGGCCTTAGTTTTTCGGGACCTGCCAGAGTGTTTGATAGTGAAGAGGAAGCCAATCATGGCATTGAAAGTGGTGCTGTTCAAAAAGGCGATGTGATCATTATTCGCTATGTAGGACCCAAGGGGGGACCTGGCATGCCCGAAATGTTAAAGCCCACTTCGGCCATCATGGGTTCTGGTCTTGGAAAAGAGGTAGCTCTGATTACAGATGGCCGCTTTTCAGGTGGTTCTCATGGATTTGTTGTAGGACACGTTACACCCGAAGCTCAGGTGGGAGGAACCATTGCACTGGTACAAAATGGAGACCTAATTCACATCAATGCCGAAGAAAATAGCATTCACGTACAACTAAGTGACGAAGAAATACAAACGCGAAGAAGTGCTTGGACGGCCCCTGCCCTCAAAGCAGAAAGTGGTACACTCTATAAATATGCTAAGACCGTATCCACGGCTTCTAAAGGGTGTACAACCGACGAATTCTAAACACAACAAGTAAACGCCGACAATCATCCAATTATGGCAACCATCGACCTTCAACCCAAAGAAAATAAAAGCCCTTCGGCTCAATCCACCATCACCGGAGCAGAAGCCGTCGTTCGTTCACTACTAGCAGAAGGAGTAGACATTGCTTTTGGCTATCCTGGCGGGGCGATTATGCCCGTTTACGATGCCTTGTATGATTACCAAGATACGTTGCACCACGTTTTGGCTCGACACGAACAGGGAGCCATTCACGCCGCACAAGGCTATGCCCGTGCCAGTGGTAAGGTTGGTGTGTGTTTAGCAACCTCGGGTCCTGGGGCTACCAATTTAATCACGGGTATAGCGGATGCTCAAATCGACTCGACTCCTTTGGTCTGCATCACAGGGCAAGTACCCTCTGCCCTATTGGGAAGCGATGCCTTTCAAGAAACCGATGTTATCGGTATTTCAATGCCGGTTACCAAATGGAATTATCAGGTAACAACGGCAGAAGAAATCCCTTCGGCATTGGCTAAAGCCTTCTATATCGCTCGAAGTGGACGTCCTGGCCCGGTGCTTATTGATATCACCAAAGATGCTCAGTTTCAGGAACTGGATTTTATCTATGAAGCGTGTGAATTTATTCGAAGTTACCGAGAAGAACCCAACATAGAACTGGATAAAATTCAAGAAGCAGCCGACGCCATCAATTCAGCGGAGCGACCCTTTGTGTTGTTTGGACAGGGCGTGATCTTGGCCAACGCCGAAGAGGAATTCAAGGCATTTATAGAAAAAGCAAATCTACCCGCAGCTTGGACCATTTTGGGGTTGTCCGCTTTGGAAACCGATCACCCCTTGAATGTGGGTATGCTGGGGATGCATGGAAATTATGGGCCTAATTTACTCACCAATGAATGCGATGTACTCATTGCGGTAGGTATGCGCTTTGATGATCGAGTAACGGGGAATTTGAGTAAATATGCCAAACAGGCGAAAGTCATTCACCTGGAAATAGATCCGGCTGAAATCAATAAAAATGTATTTGCTCACATTCCGGTCATGGGGAATGCCAAAAAAACACTCCCCCTACTCACCGAGCGTTTACAAGCCAAAAAGCACCCCAATTGGCTGGCACGCTTCAAAGAGTGTGATGATTTAGAACATGAAAAGGTTATTCAAGATGAATTGCATCCCAAGCATGACGTCTTAAGCATGGGAGAAGTCATCCATATTCTAAATGAGAAAACAGGAGGCGACGCGATCATTGTTACCGATGTAGGGCAACACCAAATGGTTGCCTGCAGATATGCTGAGTTTGTTCGGTCTAAAAGCAACATCACATCGGGTGGACTTGGAACCATGGGTTTTGGCCTACCAGCGGCATTGGGCGCGGCACTAGGAGCACCCGACAGAACCGTGGTCTGTGTGGTTGGTGATGGTGGTCTGCAAATGACCATACAGGAACTTGCCACGATCCATCAAACCCAAGCAAGAGTTAAAGTTCTGTTGCTAAATAATGAATTTTTGGGAATGGTTCGCCAGTGGCAACAACTCTTTTTTGACAAACGGTATTCATCTACAGAAATGATTAATCCCGACTTTCAACAATTAGCCAAAGGATTCCGAATGAATACCAACCAAGTGACAGATCGGAGTCAATTGGACCAAGCGCTCACCGAATTCATCGAATCGGAAGGCTCCTACTTCCTAGAGGTCATGGTGGGTAAAGAAAATAACGTATTCCCGATGGTTCCGTCAGGATGCGGTGTAGCAGAAATCAGATTGGAGTGATCGATATGGAAAAGCAAGAATTTACCATAACCGTGTATACGGAAAACCAAGTGGGCTTACTGCATCGCATAACCACTACCTTTACCAAACGTAAGATCAATCTAGAGAGTCTAACGACCTCGGAAAGTGAAATACCCGGTATTCACCGTTTTACCATTGCAGTAACCGAAACCGAAGAACAGGTAGTAAAAGTGGTGAAGCAGATCGAAAAGCAAGTCGAGGTGCTAAAAGCAGATTTTTATAAGAAAAAAGAAGTGGTGCAACAGGAATTAGCACTCTACAAGATTGCTACCGAAACCCTGACCAATGGTCTAGAGATTGAACGTATCGTCCGAGAACATAACGCACGATTTCTCACCATAGAAAAAGAATTCGTAGTCATCGAAAAATCGGGCTACCGACGCGAAACCAAGGCTCTGTTCGACGAACTAGAACCCTACGGTATTAAAGAATTTGTTCGATCGGGTAGAATAGCAGTGGCTCGTCAACAATTTGGCCCTGGTAAGGATATTGAAAGTATGTTACACCAGCACGAATCTTAACTGTACCCTGTACAAGAAAATAGTATATTCAATCATACTCACTAACTAAACAGCATATAACATGGCATTATTAAATTTCGGCGGAGTTGAAGAAGAAGTCGTAACACGAGATGAATTCCCACTCGCAAAAGCAATTGAAACCCTAAAAGATGAAACCATCGCCATTCTTGGGTATGGGGTTCAAGGACCTGGGCAAGCATTAAATCTTAAAGACAACGGATTTAATGTAATTGTAGGACAGCGCAAAGATTCCAAAACTTGGGATAAAGCAGTTGCCGACGGCTGGGTACCCGGTGAAACTCTGTTCGAATTAGAAGAAGCATGTGAGCGAGGAACCATTCTTCAGTTCTTACTATCCGATGCGGGGCAGATCGCCCTATGGCCAACCGTCAAAAAACACCTCAATCCAGGTAAGGCCCTCTACTTTTCTCATGGATTTGGCGTAACCTTTAACGAACGCACAGGCATTATACCACCTGAAGATGTAGATGTTATCCTTGTGGCTCCCAAAGGATCTGGAACTTCCCTCAGAAGGATGTTCTTAGAGGGAAGAGGTTTGAATTCCAGTTATGCTATTTTCCAAGATAGCACAGGAAAAGCCAAAGACCGTGTAGTCGCTCTTGGAATTGGTGTGGGTTCTGGATACCTGTTTCCTACCACCTTCAAAAAAGAGGTTTATTCTGATCTCACTGGAGAACGTGGAACACTGATGGGTGCTATTCAGGGAATTTTTGCCGCACAGTACGAGGTACTACGTGCCAATGGGCATAGTCCATCGGAAGCATTCAATGAAACAGTAGAAGAACTTACTCAATCGCTCATGCCCTTGGTGGCCGAAAATGGAATGGACTGGATGTATGCCAACTGTTCGACCACAGCCCAACGTGGAGCGTTAGACTGGTGGAAAAAATTCAAAGACGCCACCAAACCCGTTTTCGAAGAATTGTATAACGAAGTAGCAACGGGTAACGAAGCCCAAAAATCAATTGATTCGAATAGTAAGTCAGACTACAGAGAAAAATTAGAAGTAGAACTTGCCGAGTTACGGGATTCCGAAATGTGGCAAGCTGGGAAAACGGTTCGTACCCTTCGCCCAGAAAACAACTAATCGCATACCAAACTGTTGGATACCACTCTTCAAACAGCAAAAGAAAAACCAGAAGCAAAGATGCTACATGAGCATGTGAGCATTCAGGATATCGATGAGGCTGCCCTTGAGCTTTCAGGGGTTGCTCATCACACCCCCTTAGTGTACAACGAACTGTTATCTGAACAGTACGATGCCCATATCTGGTTAAAGCGAGAAGATCTTCAAGTTGTTCGCTCCTACAAAATTCGTGGTGCGTATAACATGATACAGTCTCTTCCCGAGTCGGATACTGTAAATGGTGTGGTATGTGCGAGTGCAGGCAATCACGCGCAAGGCGTTGCTTTTGCCTGTCGCAAAAAGAAAATCAAAGGCACCATCTTTATGCCAGTGACCACACCCGAGCAAAAAGTGCATCAAGTAAAGCTTTTTGGACGTGAATATGTGGAAGTGGTCTTAGATGGCGACACTTTTGATGACGCTTTTGCACGAGCGAAACAATTCTGCGAAGATACTCAAGCAGCCTTTATCCCCCCTTTTGATCATCCTAAAATTATTGCTGGTCAGGGTACGGTTGGTAAAGAGATTTGGGAAGATGCTGATTTTGACATCGATTACATCATTGCTCCCGTTGGTGGTGGAGGACTTTCGGCGGGTATTGGGACCTATATAAAGCATTACTCACCCAAAACTCACATCATTGGTATTGAACCCGAAGGAGCGCCGGCCATGCTACGTTCTATAGAGGCGGGTCATGTTGTGGTTTTAGAAGAAATCGATAAGTTTGTAGATGGCGCTGCCGTTAAAAAAGTCGGCAAATATACCTATGACATATGTTCGAGAGTACTTGATCAGGTGCTCACTGTTCCCGAAGGAAAAGTATGTGGAACCATTTTAGAACTCTATAATGATCAGGCCATTGTCGTAGAACCTGCCGGGGCGCTGTCAATTGCGGCCTTAGACAACTGTAGAGAGGACATCAAAGGTAAAAATGTGATTTGTGTACTCAGTGGAAGCAATAATGACATTATGCGAACTGCTGAAATCAAAGAACGCTCCCTGATGTACGAAGGACTCAAGCACTATTTTATTGTGGATTTTCCTCAACGTGCGGGAGCTCTGAAGGAGTTTTTGGCTGAGGTATTAGGCCCTAATGACGACATTACCTACTTTGAATATTCCAAAAAAACCAACCGAGATTTAGGTCCTGCACTCATTGGTTTGGAATTAAAATTCAAAGAAGATATTGGTCCTCTGATCGAGCGCATGAAAGAAAAGCAGCTCAGCTTTGAGTATGTAAACGAGCATCCTCAACTCTTCCGCTTTATGGCGAGTTAGGGGTAGCTACTCCGTTTACCAAGATGCAGTGACTTCATTATAAAGTTCCAACAAGCTACTCAGTTCGCAGACTGACGTGTTCATTCAGCCTACAAACCCGAGAATACGGCTTTGGTATAGTCTCGACGCATATTTGCAATTGCTGCAATTGATATTTCTTTGGGGCATACCGCTTCACATTCACCAAAATTCGAGCAATCTCCAAAACCTTCGGCTTCCATCTGTTCAACCATGGCCACTACGCGTCTACTGCGCTCCACTTCGCCTTGAGGCACATGGGCCAAATGCGAAATTTTGGCACTGGTAAACAACGATGCCGAGGCATTAGGACAAGCCGCCACACAAGCACCACACCCGATACAAGCCGCATAATCAAATGCGGTATCCGCATCGGTTTTCTGTATAGGGATGGCATTCGCCTCCTGAGCAGAACCGGTTTTCACCGATACATAACCACCGGCTTCTATGATACGATCAAAAGCAGATCGATCGACCACCAAATCTTTTATTACAGGAAATGCGGCGGCTCGTGGTGGCTCTATGGTGATATGATCCCCATCAGAGTAGTTACGCATGTGTAATTGACAACAAGCAGTGCCTTTTTTGGGACCATGTGCTTGGCCATTAATAACGAGATTACAAGATCCGCAAATTCCTTCACGGCAATCATAATCGAATTCTACAGGATCTTTTCCTTCAAGTTGAAGCTCTTCGTTCAAAACGTCCAACATTTCCAAAAAAGACATATGTTCGTTAACCGTATCTAGGGTTCGGTCTTCGAAATATCCTTTAGCTGTAGGTCCGCTTTGTCTCCAGTATCTTAGATGAATGGTCATATTTGTACTCATAAAAGCTCCTCTTATTTGTAACTACGTTGCTTTAGTTCAACAAATTCAAAATTTAAATCTTCTTTATGCAAGGCTTCTTCTAACACTCCGTTTCGATCTTTAAACTCCCAAGCCGAAACATAGGCGTAGTCTTTATCATTACGAATGGCTTCACCCTCTTCGGTTTGAAACTCTTCACGTAAATGACACCCACAGGACTCATTTCGATCTAAGGCATCCATAGCCATTAGCTCGGCAAGTTCAAAGAAGTCTGCCACCCGGCCAGCGAATTCCAAATACTTGTTGTAGTTGGCTTTTTCGCCGGGCACATACACGTTGGTCCAGAATTCCTCACGAAGCTTTCGAATATCCTGTATGGCTTCCTCAAGACCTTCTTTGGTTCTGGAAATACCAATCTTGTCCCATACTATTTTACCTAGGGTTCGATGAAAATCGATAATGGTACGTTTACCTTTAATGTTCAACAACTTATCAATGCTTTCTTGTGCTTCTTTAGCAGCCTGCTCAAAAGCATCATGATCGGTACCATAGCGTGTACCAGGCGTAATGTCGGCTAGGTAATTTCCAATGGTACTTGGAAGAACAAAATATCCATCGGAGAGACCTTGCATCAATGCACTCGCTCCTAAACGGTTGGCTCCATGGTCCGAGAAATTGGCTTCACCGGTTGCAAACAATCCCGGTACGGTTGTCATTAGATTGTAATCTACCCACAGCCCACCCATGGTGTAGTGCACCGCAGGGAAAATTCTCATGGGCTGTTTATATGGATTCTCTCCAGCAATATTTTCGTACATATCAAAGAGGTTTCCATATTTGGCCGATATTACATCCTCACCATCCCGGGCAATGGCATCACGAAAATCAAGATACACAGCCAAACCGGTTTCTCCCACCCCTAATCCTTGGTCACAGACAATCTTGGCATTTCGAGAAGCTACATCTCTAGGTACCAGGTTCCCAAAGCTGGGATATTTTTCCTCTAAATAATAGAACCGTTCCTCTTCAGGAATGTCATTAGGATCTCGATCATCCCCTTTCTTTTTAGGCACCCAAACTCGACCGTCATTACGTAAACTCTCACTCATAAGTGTGAGTTTGGACTGATAATCTCCAGAAACGGGAATACATGTCGGGTGAACCTGAACAAAACTAGGATTGGCAAAAAGAGCGCCTTTTTTATGGGCTCTCCATGCGGCCGTTACGTTTGAATTTTTGGCATTGGTCGATAGATAAAACACATTGCCATAGCCACCTGTAGCTAAGACCACCGCATCCGCTTCGTGTCTACAAATTTCTCCAGTGACCAAATCACGGGTTATAATTCCGCGCGCTTGGCCATCAATGATCACCACTTCCAACATTTCATGTCGAGGGAAATATTCTATACCTCCCTCTTCTACTTGGCGCATCATGGCTTGATAAGCCCCTAATAACAATTGCTGACCGGTTTGACCCCGAGCATAAAAGGTTCGGCTTACCTGGGCACCCCCAAACGAACGGTTGGCCAATAATCCTGAATATTCGCGAGCAAAAGGAACCCCTTGAGCCACTGCCTGATCAATGATGTTATTCGAAACTTCGGCTAGGCGATAAACATTGGCTTCCCGTGAGCGGTAATCTCCACCCTTAATGGTGTCATAAAATAATCGCCAAACACTGTCCCCATCATTAGGATAGTTTTTGGCGGCGTTTATTCCACCTTGAGCAGCGATGGAATGGGCACGTCGAGCAGAATCTTGGATACAAAAACTTTTAACTTTGTATCCCATCTCAGCTAAACTGGCAGCCGCGGCTCCACCCGCCAATCCAGTTCCTACAATTATCACCTCGTACTTTCGGCGGTTATTCGGTGCCACCAACTTCATTTCTTTCTTATGCCGGCCCCACTTTTGTTCTAATGGGCCTTCCGGAATTTTAGCATCTAGTGTAAACATTCGAAATCTCCTTGATTAATAAGCGATTAGTGAACCGGTTCCATTGGTGAGGAAGATGTATATGGGTATGAATAGAAAACCCAACATCAGTATCATTGCGAATACATACCCGCCCAAACGAAAGGCCTGGGTATTGCTCTTGTTGGTGAGCCCAAGTGAGGTAAATGCACTCCAGGCACCATGCGACAAATGAAGCAGAATCAAGGTTAAGACCACCACATACCCTAATGCAATGTACCAAGTGGTAAAGGAGTCTATAACCAGCTGGCGTAGGTCTCTCATAGTCTCACCATCGGCGGTGGTAATCATGGCTGTGTCCCCAAACTTGAAGGACCAAATATGGAGAACCAAAAACAGCAAAATGGTGATGCCCGAAAAAATCATACTGCTAGAAGCTAGGTTTTGTCGGCTGGCGCCACCTCGTGACTCATACACTTCATAGGAGCTTGCTCTGGCTTTTCTACGACCTAACCAAATGGACACCCCTAAATAGGAGTGATAGAGTACAAAAAACAATAATCCTGCCTCTGCCACATAAAGCAGGGGTCCTAAGCTCTCTAATTTCTTGGTATAGATATTGAATGCGTCAGCAGAAGCAAAGATGGCATAGTTACCCGCTAAGTGGACCACTAAAAATAGCATTAGGCCAATGCCGGTAATGCCCGTCATTATTTTTCTGCCTACCTGCGACTGTAACGCCTTGATGATCGTTGGCATGATGATAGATTTTATAATGCAGTTGATAACTCCTGAATAAAGATAGCTCTTCTATGGCGTATTCTTTATTTACTGAGGAGAAATATACTAAATTGTATTTTTTAAAGTTGTTTAGATTCCGTCCATATTTTAATTAAAATCTTGACTGTCGCACCCATCACTAATCAGTACTAAACACCCTTAGTGTACATCATTCAATCTATTCTTTCGTTCGTGCTTATTCCCAAACCATCTCAACCACTCAGTTATAAGGTTAAATCCTCGGAATTTATCTGTTATCTATTCGAACTAACATCCATCGATCAGGTATCCGAACTCCTTCAACCCGTGAAAAAAGAACATCATACCGCAAACCATCACTGCTGGGCCTGGCGGTGGGTGGTGTGTTCTGAAGATGAACTACGTGTAGATGAACATCAAAGTGACGACGGGGAACCCAGAGGAACGGCCGGCTATCCCATCTTGCATCGCCTGCACCATCATGAGATAGTAAATACCCTAGCAGTAGTCGTACGCTATTTTGGGGAAACCAAACTGGGTAAAAGTGGATTGATTGAGGCCTATTCAGGAGTCACTGAATTAGCCATAAACGCATCCGATATGATTCGGTTCCAAGGAGGCTATGAGCTTAGGATACATAACCCATATGATCAGGAAAATCTCGTAAAACAGTGGTTGCACCATCAGCAACTGAGCGTGTTGAATAACGAATTTGGCATAGGTGTAGAACGCCAATTATTTATCCCAAAAGAACAAAAGCAGGTCGTTCAAGATAGCCTGAGTGGTTGGGAACATAGGGGTATAATCCTGAACTGGTCGGAACTAAAATTAATAGAATCGGCTACCAACTAGCCTCTAGAAAAGTATCGGGCTTAAAGATAGCCGAATCCAAGACGGTAGGTGCCTGTATGTTGAAGTACTCTTCGTACAGCATGCGCTGACCATTCATGTTGAAAACAACTTCAGGGGCCACCCAGCCTCCTTTTACAGGCTCATAGCGATTAAACTGTACTTCTTGAACCGTTCCTGCTCGACCTGGTTTAATACTTCGAACAAACAACAGGCGGTCCTGTTCAATCCAAAACTGCGGAGCATCATTGGATGGCGCGTCTACTCCTACCACCCAAACCGCCTTGCCTTGCCACTCATCTTCGTACATTTTGGTCATATCGTAACCCACCATTTCTAGCTGCTTTCGTGTTTTTTCAGGGCTCTGTTTGTACACATCAAATCCCAAGACCAGTAAATCATGAATTCGAGCCAACTCTTGAATCTTTTCACCGTTGGCGTAGCCATACTGAATACCCTCGTAAAATAAGATTCCATTGCCAGAATTTTTTTCATCGAAATGTATGGCTAATGCACCAGGGGCCTGCAAGGCTTCAAACCACCATTGGGTGCGCTCCACATCCCCATTTTGATCATAAAAGGTCGTTTTTTGATCGAAGGTAAGATAGGAATACCATGAATCCTGATACCTTTCTACCATCTCTTCCAAAAGAGCTAGTGGGCTTGGATTGGAACGTGTGCCGGGGTTTTCAGGTTCAGAAGTTAGCTGATAAAGCAACAAAAATAAGATGAAGTAGTTCATAAAATAGCTTTGGAATAGGGTTTATCACTATCTGATGAAACTTAGCATTTATTCCCCATTGTTAACACTTCTTATTTTTTAGTACTATACCAACCATTCATCCAGAAGATCTATCATGAAAATTTATACCAAACAAGGCGACGGCGGACAAACGGCATTATTCGGTGGTGACCGAGTCTCAAAACACAGTATCCGTATCGAAACCTATGGAACCGTGGATGAATTAAACTCTATTTTAGGAGTTGCCATCGCTCATGAGCACCAAGCCTTCACCGGTGAAGTTGTTAACGAGGTCCAACATCAGCTTTTTATCTTGGGCGCCGACTTGGCAACACCCTTTCATTCAAATGCCCGTATCGACCGAATTTCAGAACATGAGGTTCAGTATCTGGAAAAAAAAATAGATGCTATGGAAGAGCATCTACCCCCCCTGAAAAATTTTATATTACCCAGTGGTAGCATAGCAGGTTCTACCTTTCATCATGCACGTACCGTATGTAGAAGAGCGGAACGACTTGCCGTGGTGTGCAGTAATCAAGAAAAGATAAATGAAATGGTTCTTAGCTATCTCAACCGACTCAGCGATTTTTTGTTTGTGCTGGCTAGATACGAGAATCATCAGAGTGGTTGTCTAGAAAACCCATGGATTCCAAAAAAATAAAGCCAAAAAAAACAGCTAAAACACAACCTAAGGAGCGTAAACAACAACGCCTTCGAGTATTTTATGCGGTTACGATTTCGATACCTTTTCTCTTTTTTATACTACTTGAACTGGGTTTGCGAGCAGGGAATTACATGGGAGATTTGGAGTTGTTTTCGGATCCAGGTATTGAAAATGAGGCCTACTTACTGCCGAACCCTAACTTTGCGGCTCGATACTTTTTTTACACCAAAACCGTCCCCAGTCCATCCATAGACGTTTTTAAGCAAGAAAAAAGTCCCAACAGTTTTCGTGTGTTTGCCATGGGAGGATCATCGGCTGCTGGCTATCCCTACGGATTCAATGGAACCTTTTCACGAGTGGTTAAGGATATTTTACAGGACTATATGCCCGATCGCGAAGTGGAGGTGGTTAACGTTGGAATTTCAGCCATTAGCAGTTATACCCTTTTCGACCAGGTAGAGGAGATCCTAGAACATGAGCCCGATGCCATCATGATATATGCTGGCCACAATGAATTTTATGGGGCACTAGGAGTGGGTTCTAATGAAAATCTAGGTGGTTTCCCCTGGTTCGTCCGAGGGTACCTTAAACTTCAACAGTTTAAAACCTTTTTACTTCTCAGAAATGCATTGGTTTCTTCGGGAAGGTGGATATCGGAACGGGTGTCCGAAGATCAGGTGGATCCTACGGCAACGCTCATGGAACGCATTATCAATTCTAGATCCATTCCATTAGACGGGCCTAAACATCAACTCGCCATGCATCAGTTCGAAAGTAACATGAAGGCGATAATGGAAGAGTTTCAATCGGCAGGAGTTCCTGTTTGGATGGGTAGTTTGGCCAGTAATTACAAAGATCAACCCCCTTTTGTGGATGTGGACGATGAATCTTTGCCTGCTGCTAATCAGATCTATCAAGACGCTCAAAAACGCTACCAAGAAGGTGAGATGGAACAGGCTCAACAACTATTTGCCTATGCCAAAGATTTAGATGGACTAAAGTTTCGCGCTCCAGAATCTATCAACACTCTCATTAATGAGATAAGTCGTGAGTATCCACATGTCCATTATGTACCTGTATTTGAGCACTTCACTCAAGAAAGTCCGAACGGTATCATAGGAGATGAGCTCATGCTCGAGCATTTACATCCCAACACTCGAGGTTATTTTCTCATTGGTCGCGCCTTTGCTCAATCTATGCTTCTAGATGCCGAGCTAGGCATTGAAAACACCGAAGGTGCTCGAGACTTGAACCAATTCCAGAAGTATGAATCCAGTATGTACATCAGCGAATTCGATCACCGTATCGCCTATCATCGTGTCCGAACCTTGAAGCAGGGGTTCCCCTTCGTACTCGGCAAGAAGCCAACCCCCTATCAAAACACCTACCGGCCCATCAACGCTGCCGATTCACTAGCATTTCTAGCCGTACACTCCCGCATGAACTGGGACGAAGGTAAAGTAGAACTGGGCAGCTATTATGAGTCCACGAACGAGCCTGAGAAAGCTTTTTTGGAATACATGGGCTTGGTAAGAAATCAACCATGGAACGATTCACCTTATATATTTGCCGCTAGGATTCGTTTAAATGAAAATGATTTTGATGCCGCCGAACCCCTTCTCGAGCAGGCCTACGCCATTGAACCCACCGATGCCTATGCCACCAAAATGCTAGGAGCCATCATGGTCCAAAAGGGAAATCTGGACCGCGGAATTCAATTACTAGAAGAATCCCGCGCAATCATACCCAATGATCCCCAAATGCTCTATAATCTCTCTGGCGCCTACGGCTTAAACAAGCAGTATCAAAAAGCAATGGAAATAGCTGAGGAAGTTGTTGCAATAAACCCTAATTTTCCAGGGATTCAGCAATGGATGGCTCAACTCTCACGTGCGCTTAACTAAATCGCACTAAAATAAAAATGGTATGGCTTTAATGATTTCTGTCTCGGGCATTCGAGGCATTTTTGGAACCGATTTAACCCCCGAGAATCTAGCCCGCTTCACCGCAGCGTATGGCACCTGGCTTAAAGGCGGCAAAGTGGTGGTGGGTAGAGACTCTCGAATCTCAGGGAAACTGTGCGAAGATATTGTGGTGTCCACCTTAAAAAGTGTCGGATGTACCGTGGTCAAAGTAGGCATCGTACCCACCCCTACCGTCGCGATGGGCGTGTTAATACATAATGCCGACGGTGGCATCATTATTTCGGCCAGTCATAACCCAGGAGAATGGAACGCCTTAAAACTCTTGAATGCTAAGAGTGAATTTCTGGATGCTGAGCAGGGAAAAGAAGTGATCGCGCTCTCCGAATCGGGTGATTTTTCGTATGTAGATGCCTTTCACTTGGGTGAGGAAATCGAAGATCATGAACTCCTAAGCCATCATATCGAGGCCATACTCGATCTGCCTTTTATCGATGCTGAGCTCATTTCCAAACAGGGATTTAAAGTTGCTGTAGATGCCGTAAATGGGGCGGGATCTTATGCAGTGCCTGAGCTTCTAAAGCGATTAGGTGCCGAGGTGGCGGCCATTCACTGCACCCCCAACGGTCATTTCCCCCACAACCCCGAGCCTCTACCCGAACATCTGGGTGAAATCTGTGAATTGGTTCGTAAAGAAAAAGCGCACTTAGGGGTAGTTACCGATCCCGATGCCGACCGCTTAGCTTTGGTAGACGATCTTGGGCGATTATTCGGCGAGGAATACACTCAAGCCACAGCCTTCGACTTTATACTGTCCAAAACGCCCGGTCCGTCGGCCACCAATTTATCCTCTTCTCGAATTTGTGATGTGGTTGCCGAGCAATATGGGCAAATTTGTCATCGCTCAGCCGTTGGGGAAATTAATGTAGTCAAGAAAATGCAAGAAGTTGGCGCTGTTATTGGAGGCGAGGGTAATGGTGGAGTCATTCTGCCCGATTTACACTACGGAAGAGATGCCCTAGTCGGCATTGCCATCACCCTCCAACTACTGGCCGAACGGGGACTCAGCGCCTCCGAGTATCGCGACCAATGGCCCACCTTTCACATGAGCAAAAATAAAATCCAACTCACGGATTTAGGGGCCTCTGCCCCAGAGGTACTGAGCATGGTAGAAACCCACTACCAAAGCTTAAACCCTGACACCACCGACGGCGTAAAAGTGAATTTTGAAGAGGGCTGGGTGCACCTTCGACCCTCAAATACTGAGCCTATCGTTCGGATTTATGCCGAAGGTCCTTCGACCCAAGAAGCCCATGCCTTCGCAAAACGCATCAAAGATCAAATTGCAGCGCAATTCGGGGTATTTTTAGCGCTAGTACTACTGCTTTTCGCACCGTTTTTAGCTCCTTTTTCTACCGCTTCTTACCTAGGTGCGCAACAACAAAACACCCAGCATACCGAAGCGAACACCGCTGTTCAATCTCAGGTTCCGCACTCCGATTGGATCTACACCGAAGAGGATGTGGCGCTCTTTCATGAAATCATGGAGACCTATGCCCCCTACAAAGATGAACCCATCGCTGCTTTACTTCCTAAAATCGGGCGGTTTTTTGAAGGTCAACCCTATGTAGCGCACGCCTTGGAAACTACCGATCAGGAGCTACTCATCATCAATCTTCGTGAGTTGGATTGCACCACCTACGCCGAACACCTCTTAGCCCTATCCCGAACCCTCAAATCCGAAACTCAAAATTTTGAGGCCTACGCCCGACATCTCGAAGCCATACGTTATCGAGATGGACAACGCGGAAATTATCCCTCACGCCTACACTATTTTAGCGAGTGGATTTACAACAATGCGAGCCTGGGCTTGGTGGAAACTCCGGTCGATCAATTCGGGAGCCCCTATCCCAATGAACTCAGTTTCATGTCCGAGCACCCATCCGCCTACAAACATTTGGCTCAGAACCCCTCCTTTGTTACACAAATTCAAGAACTCGAGGCGCAATTATCTCAAGGTACCTATTCCTTCATTCCTAAGTCCGATTACCAACTCTTCGAATCTCAGTTACAGCAAGGTGATATCATAGGCTTCACGACTGGCATTAAAGGACTCGATGTTTCTCATGTTGGGATCGTAGTGGTTAAGAATGGCGCTTTTCATCTCATGCATGCCTCCCAATCCAATCAAAAAGTAGAAGTGTCCAAGGAACCGCTGTCGTACTTCTTACGTCCCGAATCCAAACATACCGGTATTATGATTGCGCGCCCGGTCAACTTATAAGAAATGGAAACCCCAATGAATTGGAAAGAAGTTGAACAACGCGCCATTAACGGCAACCCAACACCACCCCAAAGAGTCGAAAAATCCATTGATGAATGGCGCAAAGAACTGAGCGATGAGGTCTTCAGCATCACCCGCCTAAAAGGAACCGAACGACCCTGGTCCAGTGAACTATGCAGCAAATTTAAACCCGGCACATACCGATGTGCCTGCTGTGACACCTTGCTATTCGATGCCCAAGAAAAATTCGAAAGTCACTCGGGCTGGCCCTCCTTTACCGCACCCTTAGACGAGCGTGCTGTGGCCTACCAAGGCGATACTTCCCACGGTATGATTCGGGTAGAAATCCTATGCAACGTCTGCGACGCACACTTGGGCCACGTATTTCCCGACGGCCCAGCCCCCACGGGCCTACGCTACTGCGTAAATGCCCTTAGCCTTACCAAGGATACTTCAAATCCTTAGCCTTGTAGGTTTTTTCTCGGGTTGAATAGGTCGTGTTCCCTGCTCGTTTCTTTTGTAGGGGGTCGTTACCAAAAAGGCGAAACAGAAGGGCTATAGGTGTAATAAATATCCAGTAAACCGCCCCTAAGACCACGGGATTGACCACTAAACTCATCAGAAAAGCCAAGCGGTACCAAGCCCAAACCATGGCATTCCCAAAAATAGGAAACACCAAAAACAACGCTCCTACCACCAAGGCCCCATCTCTGAGCCAAGCTAATTCCAAGAACCAGGCAATGGCAGAAAAGCCCACCACCATGACCAATTGGGTCTTAGGGGTTAGCGGATCCTTCGATATTTCTTTAAGGCTTCTTTTAATCATGGTATTAGCTGTTTACACGTAGGTGCATGGCCATACAACACAAAAGGCCAAGCGGTCCATTTCTGAAGCGTTGACACACTATGGCTTAAAAAAGTGTATAGATAAAGGGAGCAATGGACGAGCCACCACCGATCACAATCAGTGCTCCTAAGAGAACCAATATGACAATCACAGGAGCCAACCAAATCTTCTTTCGCTCCTTCATAAATCTCCACAAATCCCTCAGTAATTCCATATCTGTATCGTTGCGTTACTGTTTAAACTATCCGTTAATCTTTATCAAAAATTCGTTTTTGAGTCCATGCTGGTTGTTCAGATTTCAACAAAACATAATCATCTAGCACCAAAACATCCATCTCGGTGTCCATAAAACAGGCGTAAGCATCCGAGGGGGTACATACAATTGGTTCTCCTCTCACATTAAAGGAGGTGTTGATCAACACTCCGACTCCTGTTTTGGCTTTAAAGGCTTCTAGGAGTGCTGAGTAATCGGCATTAAACTCGGCATGTACGGTCTGAACACGAGCCGAAAAGTCGATATGCGTAATAGCCGGAACATCGGAGCGTTCTACCGCTAGTTTATCCCGCAGACTCATCTGATTAAAATCTTCAGGCACCTCGTTACGATGACGTTCTTGGACCGGATAGACCAGCAGCATGTAGGGAGAAGGATGGTTCAACCCGAAATATTCTTTGGCATCTTCTGGGAGTACCGAAGGGGCAAATGGGCGAAAAGATTCCCTGTACTTTATTTTCAGATTCAATTTCTTTTGCATATCCGAGCGTCTCGGATCCCCTAAAATACTCCGCGCTCCCAAAGCTCTTGGCCCAAATTCCATACGCCCCTGAAACCAGCCCACCACCATACCTTGCTCGAGATGCTGAGCAACAACCTCGTATAACTCCGGACGTTGATACTGATGAGTAACCGCCTGAAAAGGTTTGAGTGCTCGTTTTATTTCATGAGCACCATAGGAAGGGCCTAAATAGGAGCCTTTCATTTGGTCGCCTTCTACCCTTCGCTCCTGCTCAAAATAAATATGATGAGCAGCTAAGGCGGCGCCAAGAGCTCCTCCGGCATCACCAGCAGCGGGTTGAATGTATAGCTCGTCAAAGATACCTGAACGGTGCAACAACCCATTAGCCACGCAGTTTAAGGCAACCCCTCCCGCCATACATAGCTTGTTTGCCCCTGTAATGTCTTTGGCATGTTGCGCCATTTTTAGCACGATTTCTTCGGTGACCTGCTGTATCGCAAGCGCCAAATCGGCTTGCTCAGGGCTAAGATCTCCCTCATCGGTTCTTCGTGGCATACCAAAAAGGGATTCCCACTTTTTATCCGGCACCATACGCAATCCTGTGGTGTAGGAAAAGTAGGATTGGTTCAGCCAAATAGATCCGTCTTCATGGAGGGTAATTAAACGGTCGTATATAATCTGTTTGTAGGTGTTAACCCGCTCACTACCCGAAATCCCATAAGGAGCTAGTCCCATGAGTTTATATTCTCCAGAGTTTACTTTGAATCCTAGAAAATAGGTGAAAGCCGAGTACAAAAGCCCAAGTGAATGAGGAAAATTAAGCTCCTTTATCAAGCTAATGGAACGCCCATTCCCTTTCGAAATTGAAGCTGTGGCCCATTCACCAACTCCATCAATCGTTAATATAGCCGCTTCTTCGAAGGGAGAAGGATAAAATGCACTGGCCGCATGGGATAAGTGATGCTCGGGAAATAGAAGAGGAATGTTTTTCACCCCTTCGAATCCCATGTCTTCTAGGGATTGCCGAATCATTCGTTTTAAGAACATTTTCTCTTTCAACCAGACCGGCATGGCCATAATAAACGAACGAATACCTTTAGGTGCATATGAAAGATAACTCTCCAAAAGACGCTCTAACTTTAAGAAGGGTTTGTCATAAAACACGATCGCATCTACATGGGATAGATCATAACCCGCTTCTTGTAGTACATAGTCTACAGCATGGGTAGGAAAGCCCGCATCGTGTTTAATGCGCGAAAAACGTTCTTCTTGGGCAGCGGCAAGAATATGACCGTCTTCCAAAAAAGCAGCGGCAGAATCATGATAAAAGGCTGATATACCTAAAATTTTCATGTTATAAGATAGGAGTTCGGTTCCAATAAAACATACTGTCCGCTTTGGTTTTTAAAGCAGAGCGGCATTTCGTAATTTTAACCAACAATTTGACTCAGGTAGTACTATGATTATTTCAATGACCGGGTTCGGGCGCGGTGAAGCCAGCACTAATGGTGTGACAGCCATGGTTGAACTCAAAACACTCAACTCTCGATACTTAGATTTTGGGGTTCGTTTACCCCAGCGTTTTCAGGACAAAGAACTGCAATTTAAAGAATGGATTTCAAGAGAAATTACCCGAGGTAAGCTAAACGCCACGGTGTATTTAGATGAACAAGAGATCACCAAAAAAACAGCCGTACTCGACGAACAAAAATTGGATCAGTACACAAAAATCCTGCAACAAATTAAAGAGAAGGCTGGACTCATGGAGGAAGAAACCTCCATTCAATTCAAGGATTTACTCCATTTCAATGACCTCATTACGCATCCCGAACCCGAATTAGATGCCGAGCATGATGCCATGTGTTGGGAGCTCATAAACAAAGCGAATGAGCAAGCCCTAGGGAAGCTCATGGAGATGAAAATTCAAGAGGGTGAGCAACTCCGAAACGATATTTTAAAACGCATAGAGGCGATCGGAGTAGCGGTTCAACACATACGTGAGATTACTCAAGATCGAAGTTCCGATGTCCGCAAAAAATTATTGGACCGCATGAAGGTTTTACTCGAAGATGAGAAGATAGACAAGGATCGCCTCGAAATGGAAGTGACTATCATGGCCGACAAAATGGATATCACCGAAGAAACCGTTCGCTTAGATGCCCATTTAAGGTTTTTTATCGAAGCCATGAACTCAGAGGAGCATGCCGGAAGACGATTAAACTTTCTAACGCAAGAGATTAATAGAGAACTAAATACCATAGGCTCTAAAGCCAACGACTCCTCCATCGCCCACGAGGTGGTAAAGGCAAAAGAGATGCTGGAACAGATCAGAGAACAGGTACAAAACGTCGAATGATTAAGGCACGAACCATTATTCTAGTAGCCCCCAGTGGCACGGGGAAAACCACCATTGCTCATCGGTTATTTCAGGACTTTCCTCAACTTAAATTTAGTGTATCGGCAACCACTCGTGCGGCTAGAAAGGGCGAACAGGACGGTGTTGATTATTATTTTTTAACTCCGGCACAATTTCAAGCCAAAATAGACGAAGATGATTTTGTGGAATGGGAGGAATTTTATAGTGGCAGCAGATACGGAACTTTAGCTTCTGAGCTTGTAAAAAATACAGAAAAAGGATATTTTACTCTGCTCGATGTGGAAGTAAAAGGTGCAGTACGACTCAAACAAATGTTTGGCGAGCAATGCCTGGCTTTGTTCTTACGACCTCCTTCACTCGAGATATTGGAAGAGCGACTTCGCAAACGCAACACCGATAGTGAGGATTCTCTGAAGCTTCGTTTAGAGCGGGCCGAAGAAGAACTAAGCTATGCGGAATATTTTGATCAGACCATTGTCAATGACCATTTGGAAATGGCCTATCAAGAAGTGAAAGAAGCTGTTCAAACCTTCATGAATACATTTTAAATCTATGCCAATTAAAACGCTCGATATCGAACATCTGAAAGAAGTTACTGGGAATAAATACGAACTCATGGTTATTCTCGGTAAACGAGCAAGACAAATTGCTGCTCAAGAAAAACTTGAATTGGATGAAAAACTTCAATACTTCGAAGGCTTTGAAGATGATGATGAGTTTTCATTCAACGAAGAACAAGAGCAAATCTCTAAGGCTTTCGAGAAGCTTCCTCATGCGACCAGACGCGCTATTAGCGAAATGGAAGAGGATGCTATTTACTACCGCAGACCAGAAGAAGAATAAATTATGCTCTCCGGTAAGCACATCCTACTGGGGGTGACCGGAGGAATTGCGGCGTATAAAGCGGCGTATTTGGTGCGTGCCCTTCAACAAGAAGGTGCAATTGTACGAGTGATAATGACACCTGCGGCCACTCGTTTTGTTGGGGTAGAAACCTTCACAGCACTAACAGGACATGAAGTGGGGGTTCATACCTTTATAGGTGATGATTCATCTACTCCCTCAGAACACCCCACGCAACTTAACCAGCATCAGAGTCATAATGCCTGGACGCGCCATATACAATGGGGAGAATGGGCCGATTGGTTTGTCATCGCCCCCTGCACAGCCAATACCATTGCAAAAATTGCCCATGGCACCTCGGACAACCTACTTACCGCTACGATCTTAGCGGCTCGTTGCCCCCTCCTTCTTTGTCCAACCATGGATGGGGAAATGATGGAATCAGCGGCCACTCTGGATAACCTGCATACGCTAAGAGAACGAGGGATTCACATTATGGAGCCCGAATCTGGTTACCTGGCAAGTGGTCTTATTGGAAAAGGTCGACTACCTGAAATTGAATCCATTGTAAAAAAGATAGATGAACTAGTAGGTGAATTACCAGGCCCTTTATTCGGAAAAAAAGTAGTGGTCACGGCAGGACCCACACGAGAATACCTGGATCCTGTTCGATTCCTGTCCAATCCAAGTTCGGGTAAAATGGGCTTAGCCATGGCCAAAGCAGCCATGCGATTGGGTGGACACGTACATTTAGTTCATGGCCCTATAGCCCTTGAAATCCCCGAAGGCCTTCTTGCTTATCCCGTCACATCGGCCCAAGATATGTTTGAACAGGTTCAGGAGCTCAGCCCCGCCGATGTGTATATCAAAGCGGCGGCGGTTTCGGATTTCACACCTAAAACCAAAGTAACCCATAAGGTCAAAAAATCTGCCGAGGCATCCTCCATCGAGCTCAGTTCCACCCCAGACATTCTCTCTTGGATTGGCGATCACAAAAACCAAGACGCCATTAGCATAGGCTTTGCTATGGAAACGGAAAACCTGGAAGAACAAGCCGAATCCAAAAGAAAGCGTAAAAAGGCAAACTGGATCATTGCCAACAGTATAGGACATGATGTAAAGCAGCAGGGATTCGAGAGTGATTACAATAAGGTGACCTTATTGGGTGATGAGCTAAAGGTTCACATGGAAGGCCCTAAAGAAGACTTGGCCATGAGTCTTCTTCGTACTATATTTTCGGTATGAACAAAAAACTAAGCATTGTCATACTCTTGTTGATGGCATGTGCCATTTCAGCTTATCTTCTGATTTCGGTCCCAAAAACACCTACGCTGGGCTTTCTATCACAAGAGCATTTGGATGAACTCATTGTGGAAACATTGCAAGAGGAGTTAATTCCTAAAAACCAATATCTCGTTTTTACCGCAGTGCAAGATTCCCTTTTCGTCAGAAAAGTCTACCGAGTTGCCACAGCACCTGGTTACTCAAAAACAAGCTTTCACTACGCCCTTCATCGCAAACTAGAACCCTATGGTGTAGAGACTCCTGCTCGGGTATTATTTCCACAAAAAGACCTTCACCTCTATGTAATGGCCAACCAAACCATCCACCGTACCATACGCCTGGTTACCGATCCCGCTCTCATACTAGAACCCGATACCACATCGTCTGTTACCACTACGCTGGGCGCAATTCGGTAGATACAATGAATGAGAAAAACACTCTTTTGAAGCGGTTAGAGATGCAGGAATTTCCTCAACCCGAGATCTGGGAGTTAAGGTACCCAGTGCTGCTTTGTCATGGTTTCGGCGCTATTGGTGGGCTAGTAAAACCCTCTCCCCTCCACGATCCCTGCATGTGGATGCGCGGTCATGGAATTTTGGCATTTGCGCCCAATATTGTCCCCTATGCCCCCATTGAAACCCGTGCAAATACATGGGCTCGCATCCTCAAAGAATTGACGCATCGTCACGGCATTAACAAGTTCAACGTGGTGGCTCATAGCATGGGAGGGCTTGATATGCGTTACGCCCTAGCTCATCTAGGGATCTCGCCCATGGTCGCGTCACTAACAACCGTTGCCACACCTCATCGAGGAACCTATTTAGCCGACTTTGTTCGAAGTACACCTGAAATTTTAACGGAAAAAATTGGAGACGTCGTCGATTGGTTTGCCGATAGTGTCTATGTAAAAGAACGCAATGATGCGATTGGTTCGGTAGAGCAACTCACCCGAAGCTATGTTCAGAAAACCTTCAACCCGAATACACCTGACCCTACGGATATCCCTATCTTTTCCTATTCAGCAGGTGTTGGAAAAGGCACCAAAACGCCTTTAAACCCCATTTTTTTGTTTCAAAACAATCTAATACACGAAAAAGAAGGCATAAACGATTCTTTTGTATCGGTCGAAAGCGCTCAATGGGGAGAGCATCTGGGTACCCTTCAACTATCCCACCTCAATCAGATTAATGTTCAGGTGAGTACCCGCGAAACAAAAGAACGATACACGACATTTTGGACCCACCTCGTTCATCACTTGATGGATCAAAAACTATAACCATATCGTTAGTTTTCCCTTTCTGTATTGGCTTTCATTTCCTCAAGCATCCCGTAATGGGTAAGATCGTATTGTATGGGCGTAACTGTAGCAAAGCCCTGACGCAACAACTGTATATCCGCATCGGGAGAATCGTCCAATAGTTCAAATTTACCCGTGAGCCAGTAGTAAGGTCGGTTGAAGGGATCTTGACGACCCTCGTATTCTTCCACATAACGACTGTCGGCCATTTTCGACCATTTCAATCCTTTAAATGGGCCTGACGGGGCATTGATGTTTAGAGTTACTCCTTTGGGCAGCCCATGCTCCAATACTTGGGTAATCATTAAGCGGGCGGCAGCAATGCACCCACTCAAATCGGCATCCGTATCAAAGTCTGTACAAGAAACCGCGATGGAAGGATATCCTAAGACCGTTCCCTCGGTAGCAGCACTTACCGTACCCGAATAGAGTAAATTGATCCCCGCATTACTCCCGTGATTAATTCCGCTGAGCACCAAATCTGGTTTTTCCTCAAGGAGTTGATCATGGGCTAACTTTACACAATCGGCTGGGGTACCCGTAACGGCAAAACCCTCGATGTCATCCACCACCTGCACGCGATTGGCACGCAAAGGTTCATGTATGGTAACGGCATGTCCCACGGCACTTTGTTCACGATCTGGAGCGATAACCACCACTCGTCCAAACTCCGCCGCTAAACGAGCCAACGCTTTTATACCATTAGAGAAGAAACCATCATCATTAGAGACTAATATATAAGGTGTCTTTTTAGCCATATTGTTCTTTTTCATTCGGAAAATCTAATGATTTTACATCAGAAACGTATTGCTTTACCGCTTCGCTCATGATCGATTCGAGGTCGGCGTAACGACGCAAAAACCGCGGTGAGAAATTTTTATTCATCCCAAGCATGTCATGCACCACCAATACTTGGCCATCACACGCGTATCCGGCACCGATTCCGATGGTTGGAATGCCTAGCGAGTGGGTCACTTTTGCGGCTAGACCGGATGGAATCTTTTCCAATACCAGAGCAAAGGCACCCGCTTCTTGAAGTTTGTGGGCATCTTCCAGTAATTTTTCAGCTTCTGCCTCTTCCTTAGCACGAACTTGATAGGTCCCAAATTGATAAATGCTTTGAGGTGTTAACCCCAAATGTCCCATCACTGGAATTCCCGCATCCACAATTTTTTTCACGGTTTCCGTTATCGCTGCTCCACCTTCGAGTTTAACGGCATGGGCGCCGGCCTCTTTCATCAACCGACCTGCGTTGGTAAGAGCTTCTTTTGGAGTCACTTGATAACTCATAAAAGGCATATCGGCAATCACCAGTGCGCGGTCCACTCCTCTAACGACACATTGAGTGTGATAGATCATATGATCCAGCGTAATGGGTACCGTAGTTTGATTACCGGCCATCACATTAGAAGCAGAATCGCCTACCAACAAGACATCGATTCCAGCGGTATCCAGAATACGTGCCATGGTAAAATCATATGCCGTAAGCATGGATATTTTTTCTCCCTTTTGCTTCATTTCAACCACCGTTTGAGTGGTGATTTTAACAGGGTTTGGAGTAGAATGCCCTGCCGATGATGATTTACCTAAATGAGTACTCATAATGTGCGATTAGTTATAGTATGAAACCAAGCGTTCAAAAGATTCATTGGCCAATGAAACTCTTATTTGGTTTAGGCGCTTCTGCCTTAGTCACCCGTTTTTTCTACCAAAGCGGCCGATGCCTCTAACTCGCAGCATACCTGACCGTCTACGGTGGCTTTACCTTTCATGGTTACAAAATTTCGACGCATGCTCCCCAATTCGACTTCTAAGATCAACTGATCCCCTGGCACCACTTGTCTGCGGAATTTGCAGTTGTTGATTCCGGTAAAGACCATAAGTGCTTTTGACGGGTCTTCTACCTTTTTGGTCATCAACAGAATCGCCCCCGCTTGGGCCAATGCTTCTACCTGAAGAACTCCAGGCATAATGGGTTGGCCAGGAAAATGACCATTAAAAAACTCTTCGTTCGCCGTTACATTTTTGTAGGCCTTAATCGATTCATCGGTTGTTTCCACGACTCGATCTACCAATAAAAAGGGATAGCGGTGTGGAATCACTTTCTTTATGTCTTCAATATTCATGCGTAAACAATTTGGTTTAACGTAAAAAATGTGCTTTTAATGAGATTCTAAGCACTGTATGGTAGAAAAAAATACCCTTATTTCACAGTACCTATGTAGATGTAGGCAATGCCTCCAGTCAATGAAACCGCGCGCTTGTCTTCAAATGCGCCTGATTCATCCATGAGAGCCAAAAACTTTTCACCTGCCGGGAATGCTGCGCTGGTCCTAGGTAAGTAGGTATAGGCTTCTCGATTCCCGCTAAGCCATCCTCCAAGCGTTGGCATGATGTGCTGGCTGTACAACTCATAAGGCCACTTCATAAGACCATTGGGTTGCCCAAACTCCAATACAACCACCTTCCCTCCGGGTCGAACCACTCGAGCCATTTCCTTCAAAGCGGTCACCGGCTCATCCACATTTCGAATACCAAAGGAAATGCTTGAGACATCAAATCGATTATCTTCATAGGGAAGATCCATCGCATCAGCCACTTCAAAGTCGATAGATAAGCCTTCTTTCTCAGCTTTAGCAGGTGCAGGTTCAATCATGGGAGCACAAAAATCAGTGCCCAATACATACCCTTCGTTCCCAACAGCTTTTTTGAATGCGATTGCTAAATCACCCGTACCCGTGGCACAATCCAAAACCTTATTTCCTGCCTTTACCCCGGATTCTGCAATGGTTTTAGTTCTCCAAGCATGATGAACACCAAAAGACAAAACCGTATTGACTCGGTCATAATCCGAGGCAATATCTGCAAACATAGAACGAACTTTTTCACTCATAGATACAATTTTAAGGCAAAAACGAGAGCCTGTTAATGAATAGTTCCACAATATACGAATTAACTGTCTATCAAATGCAGCGTCCGGTTACATTCTATCGCCTTAAAATGGTGACCGTCGGTTTCAATATGATTAATAGCCCCGTTGGTATGTTCTATTTTATGCATGTTGGCAAGTCCCAAGCCCAGCCACTCCGATAGCAAAATTCTAAGGAGACGTCCATGAATGAAAAAGGCGATTTCTAGTGGTTTCATCGTTCTGTGTGAACTAGCAGCAAAAACCTTACTAAGAACCCCTCGAACAAAGGCATTCGCACGGGCATAGACTTCTTCGGGATGTTCTCCTCCAGGCACACTATGCTGCACATTCCCGCTGGACCACTCGCGCTGTAACTCTTCAAGCAGACGGCCATGATCCTTCACATAGGTACCCTCCAATTGGCCAAAATCCATTTCATCCAGCTCCCCAGCCGCTTCAACCCGAAGAGACTGCTGTATGGCCAGCGGCTCGGCCGTTTCCATGGTTCGTTTGAGACTGCTACAAAACATGTAATCCAGTACAATTCCGCGTTCCTGAAAATCCCTAGCGATGGCTCTGGCCTGCGCTTTACCCCGTGCATTCAGTGGGGCATCGATTCCCCTACCTTGAAATTTTTGCTGCTTGTTGAAATCGGTTTGCCCATGTCGAATGAGATAGAGATTACATATCTGAGTGGTAGCCATGACCCCCTTAGGACTTCTTTTTTCGTGTTTTGTGATAGTTAGCTACTCGAATTAACTCATCCTGCATGTTCTGTACTCCCTTCGTTAAAATACCCTCCTTATACGCGTAACGAATCAACACCATATTCAAAACACTATCCTCCATGGAAACGGAATTTGGAGAGCCCAATCGCTGTGCAAGTTGCTCCCAAAGTATGGCAAAAAGACCTGTTTTCACGACCAGAAATACCCCAATCAATACCCCCATTTCTCGGGTTGAAAGTACCCACTTCAGCCAATCATCCGGAGCCACAGATGGATAGACCAAACCTCCAATAAAAAGACCATACAACAGCATGTCGTTGCTCACGAATTTAATAAGTCCATGTGCCCAAGGATAGACCCATGCCGACACCTGAAACTTCCAAAAAAGATACCCTACCATACTTAGGACACAGGTCACTCCCAAACCCACAGGACTGTACATAAGTAACATAAAAATAAGCACCGGAAACTGCTCTCGGCTCCTCAACCAATCATCCGCCACTCGTACCAAGTGCTCGAGGGAATAGCGTTTCAAAAGTCCAGGGGCATAGGCCTCAATACCTTCCCGAGTTATGGTGTACCAATGGCCCATGGATGTCTTTAATCCTCCGGGTAGCTCGACTAACTCCCAACTGGCTTGTTTTGTGACCTTACTCATACTTTAAAATACACAATAAAATAACCAGGTGTTGGCACATGTTTACGCTTAGTCATGGCCATCCTATGGCTCAAGCTTGACCAAGGGTCATGATACTAAGCTGTTTAAACCCAAGGTGCACCAATAAACGACAAAGCTCAAAACAGGTGGCTCCTGTGGTCATGACATCATCAATGACTACTACATGCTTAGAACGATGAGCGTATATACCGGGATCCTCAACGGTGTATATACTTCTCAAATTTTCTCTTCGTTCAAATTTATTGAGACCCACTTGTGAAGGACGTGACTCTGTGCGGCTCAGAATACCTTCATCCAGAATCACCGAAGGAAGTATACGCACCCATCCTTCCGCTATGGCATAACTTTGATTGTACCCCCTTTTGAGACGCCTTTTAGGATGAATAGGTACCGGAACTAACAAACAATCTTGAGGGGAATATGAGGGGCATAAATGGGTATAGTGTTGAACAAATAACAGAGCAGCCATGCGACCAAGGTCCATTCCTAAAGGATAATCTGAACGGTATTTCAATTGGTGTATGAGCTTTTGAAGCCATTGACCTTCTCTAAAATGCCAATGAGAAACGTTCCATTGTACATGCTCGGGTAGCATGGCCACCCCAGATTCTGGATACTTCCTTGGCAAATGCCTAAGTAAACAGTAATGACACAGTCGCTCAGCCCCATTCGGCAGAGGTCCACCACAGATAAAACACGAGGGTGGGGCCACCATATGAAACACCTGCTTAAGTACATGAGCAGCTCTGGGCTTGGGGCTACTTGTCTTTACTCTTGATGGTTTATAACCTTGAATGTGCATTATTTTTTAGCCTCTATTTCCCCTAAATTATTGTGTATTTTGTTCTGCATAGTTATTGTGTAGAACATTTACTTAGGCATTCATTACATAAATACGATGGGATTAGGAAAAGATTTAGCGCAGATTCGTAAACAGCTAGGTGTTGAGCTTGATGAACTTCAAGGGCTTACCAAGCTTTCCATGGAATTACTCGATGATATTGAGAGTGATAGAATATTTACGTCACCTACATTTAACAACGCCTATCGAAGAAATTTTATACGCAGTTATGCTCGTGCGTTAAAAATCAAAGAAACGGTTATAGTAAAGGCACTTGATGATGTCGAGTCTGGAAATTACGACCACAACATCTTTAAAGAAGCAGGGGCACCCGATCCGGAGAATCCTTTTGGTACAAACCAAGACGTAAATAAGGAACTCGAAGATACTACGCCCAAAGCTCCCCCTATTAAAACGGAGTTAAATTACGACGAAAAAACTCGTGCCGAAGCACTTCGGGCAAGTGATGTTGCTCAGAATAAAACAACATCCGACGATGTAGAAGAGGATGAGACTACCCATCGGGAAGAGGACGCCAAAGAGAAACCTACCGGCAAGGCCGACTCATCTTCAACGAGCTCAGCCGGATCTGAGCTAAACGACAAACAAAAAGATTCAACCCGAACTACGGACACAGCACATTCGGCGGATTCACATAAAAAAGAAGAAGAAACTCCCGCTGACGCAAAAACATCAAAAGAGCCTGCTGCACAAGATTCTCAAGAGTCTTTGCCTAGCCCAGGGGAATCACCAAAAACTGCTAAAGAACCAACCAAAGACCAGCCAACTACCACCACGGTAAAAAACACAAAAAGCTCAGCCAAAAAGCAGGTAGATGATGTAAACTGGGCTCAGATGGGTAAACGCTTTAACGAACAACAGGCCCAAAAAAGTAACGTTCTACTCATCAGTGTTATCGCCATAGTCAGTGTCACCATCCTTAGTTTCGGCTTTTTATATCGAAGTACCATTGGTGATTGGATGGCTTCTTTTTCCAATCCAGACGCTTCTTCGAACATGCAGGGAGTCGATAGCTTGGCTACCGACAGCCTTTCAATGACCCTGTCAGGGGATGAAAATCCAGCAGAAGATGAAGATGGCAATGCCCAATCTTCGGATGGATCTCAATCTACTGGAACCGAAACAAATGCCAATGAAAACCAAACCAGTATTACCACACGTGTAACGGCTACCATTGGCAACTCATCCTCAGGTGAACAAGCCAATGACACAGGATCTCAAGTCTCTGACTCACTCAGAAATGCTCTAGAACTAGCGCTGCCAGACACTTTACAGATTTTGGTCTATGCTGCTTATGATAAATTAGAGCCCGTTCGTATCGTTTCGGATTTACGTAGTAGCACCTATCCCTACTGGATAGAAGAAGGACAGGCCTACCGATTTGGCTTTCAGAATGAAATACGCATTCGTGGGCAGTTTAGTCGCATGCTTATCATATACAACAACACGGTGATCGAAAATGCCTTGGAACGATTCTTCGATGGTGAGGATAACACCGTACGAATTACACGATCCGATCTGCTTTCCGATGAATTTAACTCGAACTCTGAATGGGTTCTACCCGATGGAGTGCGAGCTCCCCGTTCTATAGAAGATGGATTCAATCTCTAATTAGTCATCGAGAGGATGAACACTACAACGGCAACTAAGAGAGTTCAAGAACTTCGGGCACTGCTCACACAAGCCAATGACTCCTACTATGACCAGGCGCAACCATTTATGAGTGATCAGCGCTATGATGAACTTCTCAAAGAATTGCAGATGCTGGAACAGAACTACGGGCTAGAAGATCCCCATTCACCCAGTGTTCGAGTTGGTGGAAGTGTATCATCCGAATTTGCAAGTGTTCAACATCCCGTACCCTTGCTTAGTTTAGACAATACCTACAACGAAGATGAACTCAACGAATTTGATCAACGCATCCAAAAAATTTTAGGGCATTCTCATTATCAGTACCTAGTCGAGTTAAAATTTGATGGCGCTTCTATCCGCTTACGTTACGAAAACGGTATACTGGTACTAGGTGCAACTCGTGGAGATGGGGAGAAAGGAGATGATATCACGAAAAACATACGAACCGTTGCTGACATTCCCCTTCAACTCAAAGGAGATTATCCCGAGGTAGTGGAAGTCCGAGGAGAAGCTTATATGGAAAAAGAGGCTTTTGCTCGATTTAACCAACGCAGAGAGGATGAAGGGTTAAGCGTGTTTGCCAATCCACGAAATTCCACCGCTGGCTCACTTAAAATGCAAGATCCAAAAGTAGTTGCTCAGCGACCCATCCGATTTTTTGCCTTTGATTTACTCTTCGAAGACGGCATCTCCCGAAATCAAGATCAAAAGTTAGCATTGATCCGATCATTTGGTCTTCCGGCCAATGAATACCCTACCTTATGTAATTCCATTGCTCAGGTGCACAATACCATTAGCGTATTGGATCAGCTTCGACACGAATTGCCCTACGAAACCGACGGAGTCGTAATCAAGGTCAATGAGGAATCCCTGAGAGAAACCCTTGGGTCTACCTCAAAATTCCCGAGATGGGCCATCGCCTACAAGTTCCAAGCCGAACAAGCCACCACTAAAATTAAAGATATTAGCCTGCAAGTAGGACGCTTAGGAACCATTACACCGGTGGCCGAATTAGAACCGGTACTGCTGGCAGGAACCACCGTAAAACGAGCTTCACTTCATAACGAAGAAGAAATTCAACGTAAGGATATTCGAGTCGGTGATCTGGTTCGGGTAGAAAAAGCAGGAGAAATAATACCCCAAGTGGTTGAAGTAGTACCTAATCAAACCGATCGAGCTTCTGAATTTCAATTTCCAACCAACTGCCCGGCCTGTGGATCGAAATTAATCAAATATGAAGGTGAAGTAGCTTGGCGATGCATTGACCTAAGCTGCCCTCCACAGATTCGAATCAAAATAGAACATTTCGCCTCTAGGGATGCCTTGGATATCGAAGGAATGGGAGAATCCATGGTAGACCTCTTGGTTAGTGAAGGTCTCATCAAAAGTTATGCCGATCTCTATACACTTAAAAAAGAGCAGCTACTACCCTTGGAACGGATGGCAGAGAAAAGTGCCTCTAACCTGATTCAAAGTATAGAAAATAGCAAACAACAGAGCTTCGAAAGGGTACTTTATGGACTGGGTATTCGCTTTGTAGGGAAAACCGTGGCCAAGGATCTAGCAAAAGCTTTTGGAAGCTTAGAACGTTTAGGCTCCGCACGTCTAGAAGAACTTTTAGCGGTAGACGCCATTGGGCCGAGAATCGCAGAATCGGTACGTGAATTTTTTGAAAATCCACGGTATCAAAACATGTTGGAAGCATTAAAATTGCATGGACTTCAGCTCCAAATGGTTCAAACCGAAAAGGAATCCTCCAAATTAGAGGGAAAAATATTTGTGCTAACGGGCACTTTACCCACGCTTTCTCGAAAAGAAGCCAGTGATAGAATCGAAGCCAACGGTGGGAAAACCTCGTCTTCGGTGAGTAAAAAGACGGATTTTGTAGTTGCCGGGGAAGCCGCAGGATCAAAACGAGCCAAAGCCGAATCTCTAGGAATACCTATCCTCAGTGAAGAAGAATTTTTAGCGTTATTATCTTAAGTACAACAGATGACCTCATCTCATTAGCCAGGAGCCGAGTATGCATATTCATCCACTAGATACCGAAGACATCGGGTTAAAAACCCTTGAAAAGCACCTCATTCGGACCGAAACCGAGAAGGAGCTCTTTATTGGTGTACCTCGTGAACAATCCCCAGATGAAGGCCGAGTTAGTTTGAGCCCCGGGGGGGTACGATTACTCACAGCAAATGGGCATAAGGTCAGAATTCAACAGGATGCAGGACGAGATGCTAAATTTAGTGATGAGGAGTATCGAGAGGCAGGGGCCGAAATTGTAGAACTGGAAAAAGAAGTCTTTGAACAGGCCGAAATTGTGCTAAAAGTAGCTCCGCTAACCAGCGAGGAATTGGAGTGGGTCCAAAAAGGACAAACCATCATTTCAGCGCTGCATTTAGGGTCTCAAAACGAACACTACTTCAAGTCGATGCTTGAAAAATCAACCACGGGTATCGCTTATGAATACATCAAAGGGGCCGATCAAGAATTCCCTCTTGTCCGGATGATGCATGAAATCACCGGTTCTATGGCGGTTCAAATTGCCGCCCATTATCTCGAGAGTAAAACCGGGGAGCATGCTGGGCAGGGAATCATGCTCGGTGGAATTTCGGGTGTACCACCTGCAACCGTTGCTATTCTAGGAGCGGGTATAACGGCAGAGTATGCCGCCCGAACGGCCTTAGGCTACGGAGCTCAAGTATTCGTAATGGACAATGATCTTACGGCACTTAGAAGGCTTGAAAATGCACTGGACCGGCGAATAATTACCGCCGTGGCAAACGAACAATATCTTAGAAATGCGCTTCAATTCGCAGACGTATTAATTGGTTCTGCTTTCAAGGAAGGAGAAACCAGTTCGGTTTGGATTACCGAAGAAATGGTGAGTACCATGAAGGAAGGTAGTGTACTTGTGGATACGGTCATTGACCAAGGAGGCTGTATTGAAAGTTCAAAAGCCACCACCCACTCTCAACCCACCTTCTTAAAACATGGCGTGACCCATTATTGTGTGCCGAATATACCATCCAAAGTAGCCAGAACAGGTACCTATGCACTTAACAATGTCTTGGTTCCCTATGTGTTGGCCATCGGCCAAAATGGGGGCATTCAAGAGTGTTTATGGCGAAATACCGATTTACGAAACGGCACCTATACCTACAAAGGACACCTCACCAAGCAATCGTTAGGGAAAGTCTACGGAATACCCGTGAGAGAAATTGAAATGCTCATTGCATCACAGATTTAACCCATGAAATCGGAATTTTCAGAGTCTAATTTTGTGCGCATTAGTGTCATAAACTGGGCACTAACCCTACCCTTACTCATCTTGTTTGCATGGCCCTATTACTACGCGGCACGAGCCTTAGGGTTGGATCAAAGTTTCCGATACATTGGAGCTTTTATGTTCGCTATGCCCTTTTTACTCACCATTATTCACGGGCATGTGACCATGGCCTTAGGCTCCATTCATCGCTACCGCTACTACGATTGGCTTGAAGAAAAGCCCTATAGCTTTGGACTTTTCTTTCACCCCGCACTCATCAAAACCCGGTTTCGAATCGTATTTCTGATCGTAAGTTTGCTTTTTCTGCCCTTCGGATATGCCCTCGGCCTTTAACCTCAGATGGGTTTTCCTGTGACGATGGCATCCACTACACTTGGATCTAATAGGGTTGAAGTATCTCCCAATTGATCTACTTCATTGGATGCCACTTTTCTTAAAATCCGTCTCATGATTTTTCCCGATCGAGTTTTTGGTAATCCGGGTACAATCTGAATTTTATCGGGTTTGGCAATAGGCCCAATAATTTTGGTTACCAAGTCCAGTAATTCTTTTTTAAACGCAGCCTCATCACTCACCTCCCCATCACAAATCATGAAGGCGTACACTCCCTGCCCTTTTATGTCATGAGGGTATCCCACAATAGCAGTCTCAACTACTAGCGGATGTTCATCCAAAGCATTTTCGATTTCAGCGGTTCCCAATCGATGACCCGATACATTTAATACATCATCGACTCGGCCAGTGATTCGGTAATAGCCATCCTCATCCCGCCGACAACCGTCTCCAGTAAAGTAATACCCCTTATAGGTGGAAAGATAGGTCTGTTTATAGCGCTCATGATCCCCATATACCGTTCGAGCAATAGAAGGCCAGGGGTGCTTGATACACAGGTTACCTTCTACCCCATTACCTTCAATTTCTTTGCCATGTTCATCCATAAGCACAGGAAATACTCCCGGTAATGGTAAGGTTGCAAAACCAGGCTTGGTGGGAGTAACCCCGGCCAAGGGAGAAATCAGTATCCCCCCGGTTTCGGTCTGCCACCAAGTATCTACAATGGGACATTGCTCATTCCCAATGTGCTTATTATACCAATGCCACGCTTCCTCATTGATGGGCTCACCCACACTACCCAAGACTTTAAGGGAGCTTAGATCATATTTCTTTACAAAGTCTAGATCAAAAGACATCAAGGCCCTAATGGCCGTAGGCGCGGTATAAAAATGGGTGACCTTATATTTTTCCACCACTTCCCAAAA
>JAYPDB010000004.1:0-34666 GCA_038125045.1 Bacteroidota bacterium | reverse complement strand
CATATAGGGTTGGCCAACAATCAATATTTAAACATCCCGGTTACTGAATTTAGACTCTATAATGGTGCGCATGTACATCATGCCAGAATTCAAAGAGATTCTAAGTTAGCGACACATATTTCACGTCCAATTGCAATGTTGGATGCACATGCTGAGTATCATTCATACACCATATGTCTTGGGGCAAAGTTGTTTAGAAATGACCCAAGAGTTATTCAAAATGATGCTGAGGTAGATTTCACCGTTGATGGTCTTGTCCTCATTGATGGAGAACAAATAGCAGATACCCATTCTATTATGGACCATCGATTCTCTCATGGTAATTCACATCAGCTCCATAAAGTGGTGGTTAATGATCAAGCCCATTCCATATTCAACGGCAAGATTTTTGTAGCTAAGGACGCTCAGAAAATAGATTCCTTTCAAGAAAACAGAAATCTGTTGATTTCGGATGATGCCAAAGTGCATACCAAGCCACAACTTGAGATTTTTGCAGATGATGTTCGATGTTCTCATGGCGCTACTATTGGGCAACTTCAGGACGATGAAGTGTTCTATCTTCAAAGTAGAGGACTAACCGAACAAAAAAGTCGTGAGTTGTTGGTGTATGCTTTTGCATTGGAATCTGTAGAAAGTATGGCCGTTAAATCGGTAGAAGAACTGTTGCTTAGGGAAGTAATAGCGTATACTAATCGAGATTAAACGTCATGTCGCTCCTAATATCTTAAAAACACGCTCTATCTATGCAGGCTATTGAATGGGATCATATCAGAACTCAGTTTCCTGTTCTGCAACAGCAGGTACATGGAAGAAATTTGGTTTATCTCGATAATGGAGCTTCTAGTCAAATGCCCAAGTCTGTTATCGATAGAGTAAATGACTATCACTCCAATGAGCATGCCAACATTCATAGAGGAGTGCATCATCTATCTCAAAATGCGACAAATGAATATGAGAGTACTCGTGAAAAGGTATGTAGCCTAATTAATGCTGATGCTACAGAAGAAATTATATTCACAACGGGGACTACAGATTCCATAAATCTTGTAGCTGATGCATGGGGACATGCAAACTTGAAGGAAGGGGATGAGATTATTCTCAGTCAGATGGAACATCATGCCAATATTGTACCTTGGCAGTTGATTGCACAGAAGACAGGGGCCATTATCAAAGTTATCCCTATGGATGCTAATGGAGTTTTAGATTTAGATACCTACTCATCACTGTTAAGTAACCGAACTAAAATAGTAGCCTTGGTACATGTATCGAATACACTTGGTAGTATTAACCCAATAGCTGAATGTTGTAGACTCGCCAAAAAATACGATGCTACCGTACTAGTCGATGGTGCACAAGCCGTACCTCATATGCAGGTAGATGTACAGGCAATGAATATTGATTTTTACGCATTTTCAGCACATAAAATGTGTGGCCCCACCGGTTTTGGAATACTTTATGGCAAGCGTGAATTGTTAGAGGAAATGCCACCTTACCGAGGGGGTGGAGACATGATAGATAAGGTTAGTTTTTCAGTCACAACCTTCAATGATTTGCCTCATAAATTTGAGGCAGGTACGCCGCCCATAGCAGCGGGGATTGGTTTTGGTGAAGCCTTGAGTTTTTTGACTCGTATTGGATTTGATATGATTTCACAAAGAGAACGTTATTTATTGGAATATGCTAATAGTAAACTCTCCAAAATAAATGGCCTACGATTTATAGGAACTTCTACCAATAAGGCCTCTGTGATTTCATTTTTATTGGATGGTATTCATCCTACTGATGCAGGCACTATATTAGATAAGTATGGCATTGCAGTACGAACAGGACATCATTGTACGCAGCCTATCATGGATTACTATTCCATTCCAGGTACCATTAGAGCTTCACTTTCTTTTTATAACAACGAAGAAGATATTGATGCTTTAGTAGAGGGTATTAAGGAAACTCAATTGTTTTTTACTTAAAACTAGAAAGCTATGGCAAAAATAAAAGAGATAGAACGCACACCTAATCCGGACGCAATGCGATTCGTTTTAGCCGAGCCATTAACCAATGGCATCACCAGATCGTATGAAGATGCCGACTCTGCAAAAGACGACGCATTAGCTTCATCTTTGTTTGAGATAGATCATGTGATAAATGTGTACTACGTGGATAAATACATAACAGTAACTCAAGATGGTGGTGCCGTCTGGTCTGAGTTGTTGCGAAAACTTGCACCACCAATTAGAGAAGCAGAAGCTCAAGATCATCTTGAAGATGACCATGAAGTTCATGTTAGCAAAGAAGCTATGGAGTCCGATGATCCTAGATTGAGTGAGATCAATCGCATGTTGGATGAACAAGTTAGACCCTATTTGCTCGCCGATGGTGGGGGCTTAAAAGTACTCAGCTTGGAAGACAATCGTCTAAAAGTCCATTATCAAGGAGCATGTGGTACCTGTCCTACTGCAACTACGGGCACCCTGTATGCCATAGAAAGCATGGTCAAACGCATAGATCCTGAAATTCAAGTGATTTCAGTTTAGAAATGTCCGATATAACCATTAGTGATAGAGCCTATCAGAGGATTTGTGAAATTAAATCATCACTTAGTGATACAGTGAAATCCATACTTAAAATCTCAGTTGTTAGTGGGGGGTGTAGTGGTTTAACCTATGATTTGGAGCTTTTAAAGCCAGACGAAATTATGAGTAGTGAACATGATCATGTATATAATTATCCAGATTTTACATTACACGTAGATATGAGAAGTTATTTGATGCTTGCTGGTACTGAGTTGGATTATTCAGATGGCCTTGATGGCAAAGGTTTTCATTTTCAAAACCCGAATGCCAGCAGAACCTGCACTTGTGGGGAGAGCTTCTCGTTATGATTAAGAACAAAGTTCAGGATAATCAAAAGTTGGTTGCTGTAGATCTATCAAAGTTATTTAATAAACAACATAAGATAGAAAGTTTAGATATCACGCCTTGGTTATTTCAAGGGCTCTTGATTAAAGAACACGATTTTCGAAAGCATATTGAAAATCACTCATGGGATCAATATCACAATTCGCATCTCATTATTAAAGTGAATCAACAGGCCTTAATTACTTCGTGGGCTTATATGTTATTAATGGAAGCGGCTACACCATTTTGTCTTGGTGTGCATTTTAGTGATAAAGAAACAGTCATCACATCTCTATACCAGAAGGAAATGGATCAATACGATTGGGCGGTTTACCAAGATAAATATGTACTCATTAAAGGCTGTTCAGATCACTCAATTCCCGCTTCCGTATTTGCCTATGCAACCCAAAAACTATTGGGGACTGCAAAAAAAATTATGTATGGTGAAGCATGCTCCTTTGTTCCTATTCATACCGCAAAATCCTAAGTACTCATTATGCATTCTTCCATATTATTGACAGGTTCCTCGAGAGGGGTTGGTAAAGCCATAACCCAACGATTTTTACATGAGGGTTGGAAGGTTTTTGGAGCTTCAACCAAAGAGATACATGAATGGAAAGATCAACCAAATTATAGTCATGCTATTTTAAATTTGTCAGAAGTCCCCAGTGCCATAGACACTTGGATGAATCCCATGATTAATCATCAGACGCTTCCATCAGTTATCATAAATAATGCCGCTATATTTTTGGAAAGTCCAATTGAGTCAGATGAGACAGAATGGCTATATAAATGGAGAAAAACATTAGAGGTTAACTTAACGGCGAGTAGTTATATAGCAAAGAAGGCCATTCACTACTGGGTTGAGAATAATGTGCATGGGATTATCATTAATATTTCTTCACGAGCCGCTCAGAGGGGAGATACCCAAGAATTTGCGGCATATGCGGCATCAAAGGCAGGTATGTTAGCTTTTGTTAAAAGCATAGCACGTAACTATGGGAAAAAAGGGATTACAGCGTTCAGTATTGCACCTGGTTTCGTTCATACTGATATGGCTATAGAATCCATTCAGACCTATGGAGAGGATTACCTAACCCAAGGTTTAGCTTTAACAGAAATTGTACCACCTGAGGAAATTGCAACTTTGGCATATCGTATAGCATCTAATGAGTTTAAACATGCAACTGGGCAAACGTTTCATGTTAATTCAGGTTCCTATATGGTTTAGTTGGTGTCTGAAAAGAAAAGGTGCCCCCTTAGTTTTTATCAGACCATAACTTTACTAACTTATAGATATGAGTTCTATTTCAACCCGAAAAAAAGATCATGTTGAATTGACGATGTCACAGCATAGTCAATATCACCGAACTACTGGTTTGGATTCTATACAATTACGTCACAATGCCTTACCAGAATGCTCAGTGAATGATATAGATACCAGTGCCCAACTCATGGGAAGAATCTTTCCTTTTCCGTTGTTTGTATCTTCTATGACGGGTGGTTATGAATATGCCACTCAAATGAATGCTAATATTGCGGAATTTTGTGAGACCATGGACGTACCCTTTGGAGTAGGGAGTCAGCGTGCAATGTTAGAAGATCCTTCCCTTGAAAGCAGTTTTAGTATCGTACGAAATAAGGCACCTAATGCATTCATTGCCGCCAATATTGGGGGAGTTCAGCTGATTGGCAATTTATCTAAAGATAAAATTACTAGATTGATTGAAAGTATTGAGGCAGATGCAGTTATTGTTCATTTAAACCCATTGCAAGAATTGGTTCAGCCCGAAGGTGATCGTGATTTTACTGGGGTTTTATCTGGAATTGAACATTTAGCTAAATCAATCACCATCCCTATAATTGTTAAAGAAACAGGAGCGGGAATAGATGCCTCAAGTGCAAAAAAATTATTGAATGTAGGCGTTGATGTAATTGATGTGGCGGGGGTAGGTGGGACATCTTGGTCTAAAGTTGAGTATGAACGATTAAGGAAAGAAACAGGCGATGAGAATGTTGGTGAACTTGTTACGAACTACGAACATGCGATGTATGCTAGGCTGAACGAGTGGGGAAATTCAACCAGATACTGCTTGGAAAGCCTACAATCACTAGCATGGGAGAGAGAATTCGAAATTATTGCCTCTGGGGGAATTCGACATGCCAGTCATATGATTAAGGCAAAATGCTTGGGAGCTCATTTTGTTGCCGTTGCACAACCTATTGTTCCGATTATTGTTCGAGATGGTTTGGATGGGTTATATCGCTGGTATGATCTATGGAAAAAAGAAACTAGGATGATTATGACCTTGTTAGGTGTTACTAAGTGGGATCTATTAGGTAGTCAATGTATCATAACAGACCCGTAATGAATAAAGTATGGTTACATGAAATAGAGCAGGCCATTGAGGGATTAAGCCTACCCAACTTACCCCAATCCTTATACGAACCATTTAGTTATACCATGGCTATGGGTGGGAAGCGAATACGACCTTATGTGACTTTATTGGCGTGCGGTATGGTTTCTGGGGATCATAAACATGCCATGCCTGCTTCCCTAGCCGTCGAAGTATTACATAATTTCACCCTCCTTCATGATGACATTATGGATGATGCTGATACGAGGAGAGGGATTCCATGTGTCCATCAAAAATGGAATGCAAATATTGCTATTCTGAGTGGTGACGTGATGTATGCGTATGCTTTTAAGCAGTTACTCGCCTACAAAGAATCCAACCTGTTAGACAAAAAACAATTTGCTGAATTACTTCAAACATTCGTCGATTCAACCATCAAAGTCTGTGATGGACAGGCCTTAGACATGGAATTCATGGATCGATCAGAAGTTAGTATCGAAGATTATTTCGAAATGATTGAGGGTAAAACAGGGGCTTTGTTATCCGGAGCTCTTGCGATGGGAGCAATCGTTGGTAATAAATCCGAATATGTTGATCGAATGATGGTGCTTGGGAATCTTATGGGGGTAGCATTTCAAATTCAAGATGATCTATTAGACATTATTGCTGAGCCTGAAGACTTTGGTAAGAAAAAAGCAGGGGATATTCGAGAAGGTAAAAAAACGTATCTTTGGATACGTACTTTTTTGGAGTGCACTGATGAGGAAAGAAACCAAATGCTGGGCGTTTATGATCAACATGATGTAACGGATGCTCATGTCGATACCATCATTGCATATATGAAAAAGTATTCCATTATTGATGAGACAAGTAAATTAATAGACAATAAATATCGGCAGATATACGATATTATTGCAGAATTTGAAGAATCTACTTACAGAACAGAGTTATCCAAACTCATAGACTATTTGCGATCAAGGATTAAATAAACATGCTTAAACAAACCATCTTCTTTTTATTGATAGGTATGATTACCTACTCATGCGCCAATAAAGAACTCATTAAACCAGGTGAACCCATTGACTCTGCGTATGAAAAGTCTATGGCCTTCTATGAAAAGGGAGAGTATTCGGATGCCGCATATGGATTTGACTTAGTAACCCGTATGGGAAGGGGTACGACTTATGCTAAAGAGGCCCAATATTTATTGGCTGATAGCTATTTTCAAAATAGACAATATTTGCTTGCGGCTTCTGAGTTCGAGCGTTTTATAAGTTATTATCCTCAGGATGAACGCAGAGAAGAAGTCGAATTTAATCGTGCCCTTAGTTACTATCAGCAGTCTCCGAGATATCGTTTGGATCAAACCCCCACGATGCGTGCCATTGAATTATTTCAATTGTTTAATACCAATTATCCAAATTCTGAATACGTCACTGAAAGTGCGAATAAAATTGATGAATTGCGCAACAAGCTGGCTCGTAAAAACTATGAGTCGGGTCAATTTTATTTGAGAACCTTACGATATAAAGCTGCCGCCATATATTTTGATTTGACCATTGATCAATACCCAGAATCGGTGTGGGCAGAGCAAAGCCTTCTAAAAATTATAGAAACCTACGTGGCTTATGCCAATCAAAGCATTGAATCCAAACAATTAGAACGATTTCAACTTGCTGTTGATAACTACGAAAAATTCTTACAGCTATTCCCCCAGTCTAATTATCGGTCAGAAGCTGAACAATATTATTTAGAAGCCAATGATCAAATTCTTCGACTAACAGCTCTTCAGGGTCCATCTTTAACCGAAGGAGATGACTGATCGTCGAGTTGGTTTACTCGGAGGTAGTTTTGATCCTATACATCTAGGTCATATTGCAATAGCGAAGTCCTTTCTCTCAAGTGGCTATATTGACGATCTATGGATTTTGGTAAATCCATTTCCCCCTCATAAACAGGCGTTAACTGCCAGTTATGAACACAGAAAGCGAATGGTTGTTCAAGCCTTTAATACCATGGAGAAGGTAACTGTTTCAACAATTGAAGAAGAATTACCTAAACCAAATTATTCGATTCAGACCATTGATTATATTCGTAGTAGATTCCCTAATTATAAGCTGTCATTTTGTTTAGGAGAGGATAGTCTAAAGTCTTTTCATAACTGGAAATCATATAGTGAGATCCTGAAGTATGTTGATTTGTTAGTAGCAAAAAGAAGTGACTCTGTAACTATTCCTAACTATTTAGAAGCAAAGGTACGCGTTATCGAACATTCAGCTATTGATATATCATCAACCCAAGTACGACAGGCGTTATTAGGGGGTGATTCGGTTACTAGTTTATTAGACCAAGCTACCATTGATTATATACTTGAACATAAACTATATCAAAAATATGAGTTTAAATAGAAACCAATTCATACAAGCTTTGAGCATGGCATCACTTACTATGTGGTTAAGCGAACCCAATGATTTTGAGCAAGCCACATTAGATACAAAGCCCCCCATTAAGCCAAAAGCTCTGAAAAAAAACTCAAAAATTGGTTTGGTATCACCTGCCAGTCCGGTTTATGACCCAAAAGATTTTGATGAAATGTTAAAAAAAGTAGATTCATTGGGCTATGACTGGGTTCTTGGTAATCATGCCAAAGATAGAAGGGGATACTTAGCTGGAACGGATAAGGATAGAGCTGAAGATCTTATGGACATGTTTAAAAATCCCGAAATAGATGCGATTTTATGCATCAGGGGAGGGTGGGGTTGTAATCGGATTTTGCCTCATATGGACTTTGAAGTAATTCGGAATCACCCTAAAATTCTGTGTGGCTTTAGTGATATTACGTCGCTACATCTTTCTATTTGGAAAAAATGCAACATGCATACCTTTCATGGCCCAGTTGGGACATCTAGCTGGAATAATTATACAGAACAAAATTTTCGTGATGTGATATCTAAGGGCGAGCAAGTTGTGTATCTACCTGAAAAAAATGAGCAAAATGACTACACGCATACAATTATAAGCATGGGAACCACCGATGGGATTTTACTCGGGGGTAATCTAACGGTTCTATGCTCGTTATTAGGTACAGAATTTATGCCTGATTTTAAAGGTGCTATCTTATATATAGAAGATGTTGGTGAGGATATCTATCGTGTAGATAGAATGTTAACACAGTTAAAACTATCGGGCATACTCAATGATATTACTGGTTTTGTATTTGGCAAATGTACTAATTGTGATGCGGGATCAAATAGTTTAAGTCTTGAGCAAGTTTTTGATGATCATATCAAGCCATTGGGCATACCTGCTTTTTATGGAGCCCTAATAAGTCATGAAGCAGACAATAGCACGATACCCGTTGGTATTCATGCCAGAATGGATGCTCAAAAAGGAAGTATAGAATTATTAGAACGTCCTGTACTTATATAGCATCGATTCTGAAGGGTTTTACTCATCCGTTTTTTGACAAATGGTCGTATTCTAAACCAGTCTCACTGTCGATATAGAAACCCATAGATTGAGCCGTTAAACACGAATGTACGGGTTGAATATGTACCACTCGTTCTCTAGACACTTGCTCAATTAATGAAGAAGGACCATAGATGAGGCCGTGTTCTTGGGATAGTTTATGAACAAAAAGGGAAGGGTAGTGGCTCAACTGCCCAAAAATCGTTTGACCTTGAATGGTCATTGAATCTTTTGAAAAGTGGACCGCACCACCATGAATAATAAGCTGTGCTTGTTCACCATTATGTTTCCAGTCGATTACTGGGCATACCATTTCTATTGATATATCATCATGTGAGCAGCTACCTATGTGCGATTGCATCAGGTCATAAAAAATAAAATTACCTGGTGTCGCAACATCCAAAAGATCGAAATTATTTGCCACTGAACAGGTAGGTGTGTCGCCAAAGTAGACAGGATAGTTGAAGGTGCCTTTTAACGTTCCTATATAGTTAGATAGCTGTGAGTAAAAATTGAGAATTTCTTGTTTTGAATTGCACAAATAGGAATGTCCGGCATGAAGATAAAAACCAGAAAATTGAATGTTACTCAACGTATTTATCTTTTTTATTACCGTTGAGATGGTTTCATGATCATGAATTAATATACCCGTACGTCCATATTCAGGATCACAGTCGATTAAAACTTTGATGGGTTTATCCAATACATTATCAAGCATACATATATGTTCAATGGAGCTTGAAATGACCGTGAGATCTATTGTGCTATTCCAATCTTTTACTTGTGCTAAAATACCAGGATGAATGGGCAAGGCTAACAAAAGTTTATTCCATTGATCCTTTGCAAAATAGTTAAGCATTTCTATGCTTGATACGGTAAGAGAGTCAATGCTATAATCTCTTAACCAGTTAGCAACATGCCGAGACTGATGTGTTTTTGCATGGGGTTGAAGGGTTGTATTTTGGCCCAAGAATTTACCATACATACGCTCCACATTATGAAGAGTTTTTTCTTTATTAATGAATAGGGTGGGTTTATCTAGCATAATTGACTTGGGTATATTTGTTTTAACAAAAATGCCTTATTTTTCAATGAATTAAAATATACGTATTGCCAAAGAACGAATTGCACATAATCGGTAGATTAGAAAGAATTAACCTTCCTAATTGGGATTTGATAGGGTTAGAAGCCAAAGTGGACACAGGTGCCTATTCGTCAAGCATTCATTGTAGTCACATACATTCATTTGAAAAAAACAACGAAATTTGGGTGCGTTTTCAATTATTAGATCCTGAGCATTCTGCATATAATCACAAAACCTTTGAGGTTCCAGTCTCGGATGTTCGTGACGTAAAAAGTTCGAATGGGTCTGTGGAATCCCGATACTTCGTTTCAACCATTATAGAGTTAAACAAGCAGCTGATTGAAGCGGAGCTTTCATTGACCGATCGATCAGAAATGAAGTACCCAGTATTATTGGGACGTAAATTTTTATTAAACCGATTTTTAGTGGACGTTTCAAAATCAAATGTTAGCTAGTGGAATTGGTTGTAAACCGTGTCATTAAATTGATTAAGAATCATAACTTACGAACAAGGAACCGATCTTGACTTTACAAATAGGGATACTTTCCCGCAATCCAAACTTGTATTCAACGCGTAGGCTAAAGCAAGCTGTTGAATCGAAAGGGCATGTTGCACATATCATTGATCATCTAAAATGTGATATCAATATAGAGCAGGATGATCCCAAAATATATTATCAAGGAGAGAGTTTAGATTTTTTAGATGCGGTTATTCCAAGAATAGGGTCAAGTGTGACCTATTATGGTGCTGCAGTGGTTCGTCAATTTGAAATGATGAATGTTTTCACAGCAGTGCATTCTCAAGCGTTGGTGAGGTCAAGAGACAAACTCAGGAGTTTGCAATTACTTGCAAGTTCCGGTGTAGGTTTACCTAAAACGGTGTTTACCAATTATTCTAAAGAAGTGGATACCTTGATTGATTCTGTTGGTGGCGCTCCTCTTATTGTTAAATTACTTGAGGGTACACAGGGGTTTGGAGTCGTTTTAGCGCCAACAAAAAAAGCTGCTCAGTCGATTATTCAAGCCTTTCATAGCATGAAAGCCAGAGTTATCGTTCAAGAATTCATTGAAGAGTCGAAAGGTGCCGATATACGTGCCTTTGTCGTAAATGGTAAAGTGGTTGGCGCTATGAAACGTCAATCCAAAGAAGGGGAGTTTCGGTCCAATTTACACCAAGGAGGCACAGGAACACTTATACGATTGAGTGCAAAAGAACGTGAAGCTGCTAAAACAGCTGCAAAGGCAATGGGATTACCGATTGCTGGTGTAGATTTGCTTCAATCGTCACGAGGTCCTCTCATTTTAGAAGTTAATTCTTCACCGGGATTAGAAGGAATTGAACGAGCAACACAAAAGGATATTGCTTCATCAATTGTACGTTTTGTTGTGCAACAAACGCTAGAAAACCAGGATAAACCAAAACGAAGAAAACGAATTAAACAAAACGCATAATGGATTTAGATATACTATACCTCATTTCAACGAAAGAAAAGTGGAAGTCATATTCTTCTAAAGGTTTTATACGTATAGAGTCTGAAGAGGAGTCTATACCATTGTACGGGCTTCACCCGGATCTACTACAAGATGTTCTCAATTTTCGGTATGCAAATTCTACTGATGTTTTACTCATATTAGTTGATCCTATTCGGTTACAAGTACCTATTAAAATGACACATTTGGATATGTATCCATTAGAAGATGATTCACGGAATCCATTGAATTCAAAAAGATTTCAAGTCGTGGAAATACATGGTAATATATCCATTGATGCTGTTATTGATCGTATACCACTCCATAAAAAAGAATCCGAAGACTACTCTGTGACGATTGATCAAGTGGATTAGGCTTATATTTTAACTGGACTTCACATAAACTTCATTTTCATCCTCTATACTGCCTTTAGATACTAAAAAGGTTGATTAAGATTGATAGGAGGTATGACATGAGAGTTCCAGTAAAAATCATAAACAGAGATAGCAAGCTTAGAAAGAATTACCTACTTACGCTAGAAGGTGGTTTCATACTATCTATTTTAATCTTTCTGGTTGCATTCAATGTGAATCTACAGATCGATTCTAGAAATGAAATAGTACTTATTCAAAAACAAGAAGAAGTCTATATTGAAGAAATCATTCAAACCAAGCAAGAGTTAAAGGCACCAGCGCCACCAAGACCAACGGTGCCTATTGAAGTGCCTAATGATGAAATCCTAGAGGACGAAATCATAGATATTGATGCCGAATTAGATTTTGATGAACCTATGGATATATCCATACCACCAAAACCTATTCAGCAGAAAAATGATGACGAGGCAGAAATATTTGTAGTAGTAGAGAATCCGCCCATACTTATAGGTGGTACAGCTGCTGTCCAATCAAACATTGTATATCCACCTTTAGCATTACAAGCAGGAATAGAAGGACGAGTTATCGTCCAATTTATAATAGACAAGAATGGTCAAGTGTTACATCCAACTGTAATCCGTGGGATTGGTGGAGGATGTGATGAGGAAGCAGTTCGAGCTGTTTTAAAAGCAAAGTTTCAACCAGGTTTACAACGAGGTAGACCGGTAGCCGTACGATACACTTTACCTATAACATTTCGAATTAATAGTAAGAACAATAGATAGGTCTTACCATACAACCTAGCAATCATTGATACAAGGAATCCAACGGTATTGGGTTCCTTGTCTATATATAGGGTATATTATTGTCCTATAATATATATTATGTAAAGTAAAATAAATAACATATACTGTTCGTCATTTGTTTACTTCCCTCTTATCCTAAGGCTGCTTGTATTTTATTAAAGTCTGGTAACATCCCCGCATCCTCTAATATTTCAGCATGAATGATGGTGTGATCTTCATCGAGTACAAAAGCACTTCTATTTGCAACTCCCTTCATGCCAAAAAAATCTTGGCTTAATACACCAAAACGTTCAGACACTTCTTTGTTAAAATCACTTAGCATCGTAAAATTATAATTTTGAGAAGTTTTAAAAGCTTTAAGGCAGAAGAAACTATCAATCGATATTGCCAAAATATCCGTATTCAATGATTCGTACATTTTCATATTGTCTCTAATGCTACAGAGTTCATCAGTACAAACACTAGAAAATGCTAATGGAAAAAATAGTATGACCACTTTTCTCCCCCTATAATCATCGATATTCACCTGTTTACCTTCCGTATTTTGAAGTTTAAATGGTGTTATTTGGTCTCCAATTGTATAGCTCATTCTGATATAATTTGTTTATAAAATGGTTTTTTAATCAATGCATAAATAAATGAAACCATTCCTACGCTTGTCATTATCGCACCTATGATTTCACTGTTATAGGTAACATAAAGAGATGTAAAGCTGAAAATATAATGTAGTAGGAACATAAATAATGCTATTAAATACACCCTACTGATTGAAAATAAATAGCTTTGAATGCCAAAAAGTATAAAACTCACCAACAGAGCCCCTGCTTTGAATATGATTATTAATAAATCTTTAATTGCGTAACTGACATCCAATAAACCAAAAAAAATCAAGCTTATAAACGGTAGGAATGTTAAATAAAATGGGAATCGTGCAAATACTGGTTTCGACTCTCGAATCATCATAAACAGCGCAGAAAGTACACTAACAATGCTCACAAAGTTGCCCCAAGTATTCAAACTCTGTAATTCATAAGTAATTGGAACATATCCTACTCCGATATTGGTTATGGCAACGATAAGCAATATGATAGTTATCAGTCTAATGTAGCTAATACGCTCTCTATAAGCCGTTGGAATTAATGCTAGAAAACAACCTGCAGAAACTAAACCGATGATTATTTTATCTGCTTCAATTAGCATTGCTTAAGAAGTTTATTTCTGTTTGAAAACCATTGTTATGGGCACACCTGTGAATTTATACGTTTCACGAAGTTGATTTTCTAGATATCGTCTATAATTTGGTGGTAAATCCTGAGGGTTGTTCATAAAGAACTTAAACACTGGAGGATTAGATTTAACCTGAGAGGCATACTGAATCTTTAATTCTCTCCCCCTTTTCATTGGCAATGGCCTTTTACGAAGAATGTCATCAATAAAAGAATTTAATTCAGATGTCCCTATCTGTTTCTTTCTCTCTTCTATGACTTGTGCACATAAGTCTAGCACCTTATGTATGCGTTGTTTGTTCAGTGCAGAAATAGTTAGAACAGGTATATAATCCATTTGAGGGACGGCTTCATAAACCGTTTGCTCAAACTCACGAACCGTATGAGTATCCTTTTCGGTAATTAAATCCCACTTATTCCACACGATAATAAGTCCTTTGTTGTATTGCTCGGCTTGTCTTAGCACTCTTTTATCCTGAGCATCAAAACCCCGTTCAGCATCCAGAATTAAAACAGCAACATCACATTCACGAATGGCTTTTTCTGTTCTTACAGTACTATAAAATTCAATATTCTCCTTTACCTTTACTCGCTTCCTAAGACCCGCTGTATCCATTAAAAGATACTCGTTCTCTTGATAATTAAGATGTGTATTTATGGTATCACGGGTAGTACCAGCTATATCTGTAACAATGCAGCGCTCATCATTTAGGAGTGCATTAACTAAGCTACTTTTCCCAACATTTGGTCGGCCTATAAATGCCAATTTAGGAATGTCGTTTGTCGTACTTGGTTCTTTTTTGGGTAATAATTCGACTAGTCGATCCATTAATTCGCCCGAACCTGTTCCGCTAATGGCTGAAATCGGGAAAAGTTCTTCAAATCCTAGAGAATAAAATTCGGTAGCATCTAAGCGTCGGTCTTCGTTATCCGCTTTATTTGCAACCATAAGAATTGGTTTTTCTTGCCTACGTAATATCTGCGCGACGGATTCATCAAGGGTGTTGATGCCTGATTTAGCGTCCACAACAAACAAAATGACGTCCGATTCTTCAATCGCAATCATAACTTGTTCTCGAATACCAACGACAATGGTATCCAATTCATCAGGTAAATAGCCGCCGGTATCAATAACGCTAAAATCGACTCCATTCCAATAGCTTTCACCGTAATGACGATCTCTGGTAACTCCATATTCATCATGCACAATTGCTTTTCTTTCACCCAATAAGCGATTAAAAATAGTGGATTTGCCGACATTAGGACGGCCAACTATGGAAACAGTAGGAAGCATTTAGAAATAGATTTAAGTAATTTAGATTAAAGATACGTAATTCTATCATCAGCTCTCATGCTTAAGACTATATTTGAACATTTTGGCTTTATTGGATCCTTAGTGCTTTCCCTTCTATTGTTTGTACTTTTCATACTCTGGTTATCAGGTATAGCAGGCATCACTCAACCTCTAGATGGTGGAAAACCTAGGTATAAACAATGGATGGTGTGGCTATCGGTTGTGTTCCCTCCATTCCCAATTATCTGGGTCATTCATAACCTAAGTACTCATTATAGGTTGACAAAACAAAGATGACTAACGTATTGTAGTTAAGTGTTTTAGGATAAGTATCTAAATTTTTATTAAGATACTCTTTTCAAGAGCCTAAGTACACATTAGTGTCCTGATCAATTCGTTCACGATCTAATACCCAAGGCTCTAATTCTGGATTAATCGGTTCCAAAAACCTAGATACTTTTGTTAGGTAATCCCCTGTTCTAGCTTTGTATGATGTTCTAGGGTGACTAAAATACAGCATATCCTTTGCCCTTGTCGCTGCTACATAGAATAACCGTAACTCTTCATCAACACCATCTTCGTCATCTACTGCGAACATGCTCGGTATAATACCATCTAGACAGTTTATGATGAAAACATGTTTCCACTCCAATCCTTTTGCCGAATGTATGGTGCTCAATACCAATGGTTTTTCCTCATCTTTAGAATGTTGTGTATCGATAACTGATTCAGCGAGTGGATCTAATACCATATCATTTAGAAATAATGCTAACGAATGATACTTTTTAGCAATTTGAGAAAGTACATCTAAGTCTACTAAGCGCTTATCGGCATCATCGTACTCACGTCTGCATAGTGGTTTGTAATAGTCTGATAAAACGAGGATGCTTTCTTGCCAGTTTTTGCAGTTAACCGCATCCAATAGCGCCTTACTTAATAATTCTAAATCACGATAGTAGCTTTTTGTAACCCATTCAGTGGATTGAAACCAGGGTTCATTCTTTTTTGATTGTTGAATCCACAAGAATAGATCTTCTGCATTTTTTGGGCCTATACCCTCGATTTTCAATAATATTCTTTGCCAAGCTATGGTATCATTTGGATTGTTTAATACTCTTAGATAGGCCAATAAGTCTTTGATATGAGCTGCTTCCGTGAATTTTTGACCACCAAACTTTTGAAATGGTATATTTTTCGCATTCAAGGTTAGTTCTAACTGATAGGAATCACTTGCATTTCTAAACAATACAGCCATATCTCGAAATTCAACTTGATGTTCTCTCAAGTGAAGCGCATACTGAGTTATGAACTCGGCTTCCTCAATTTGATCTAAGGTTGGAACTAGGGCTGGTAAATCGCTATCACATCTTTCTGTATAAAGCTTTTTTTCATACAAGCTACTGGACTGTTGTATCAATTTATTAGCAACATTCAGAATTTGTGGTGTAGAGCGATAATTTTGTTCTAGTTTAATGAGTTCTGTAGGATGGCCTGCATCTGGAAAGTTTCGAATATTATCAGAACTCGCACCACGAAAACCATAAATACTTTGAGCATCATCCCCTACCACGGTTATTCTTTGATGAACAGAAGATAAAGCTTCACATAACAATGATTGAATATGGTTGGTATCTTGGTATTCATCAACCAAAAGATGTTCGCATCTAGAGGCTATTTCTTCACACTTTTTGGGATATTCATCAAATAATTGCCATGTTTTATACAAGATGTCGTCAAAATCTAATAGTTGATGCCTCGTCTTATAGTAGTCGAAAGTATCATACAAATCCAAGATGGATGATTCTAAGTGTAAGAATTGAGGATAATATCGTTGCAACAAAACTCGCAGATCTAACTGCTTGTTTTTGATTAACGAAAATAATTTAGCGAGTGTTTTTTTATTGGGATACCTCTCTTCCTTCATATTAGCTACAGACTTTGAACGAAGATGGTGTATTACATCATAAGTATCAGAGGTGTCTAATATGTTGAAATCAGGTGTAATCCCCAGGATTGAACCGTGCTCACGTAAAAGAGTAGCACAATAAGAATGAAAGGTGCCACCTCGTATTCTTAAACAACGTTCATCCAATAATTCAGAAGCCCTATTCATCATTTCTTCAGCAGCGCGTCTGCTAAATGTCAATAGTACTATATGCTCTGCTGGTACCCCTGATTCGATGAGCCAAGAAACCTTATATACTAGTGTTTTGGTTTTACCCGTGCCGGCCCCTGCAAGAACTAATTGACGCTTAGCTTTCGATGATACCGCTGAGAATTGAGCATCATTTAATGCCTCTTTATAATCTATGGTAAACGTAGCAGTTCTCTGAGTGGCCTTAAGTGTAAATTTTTTCATTTATGAATATACAGATACTAATTATATATGTAAAATATATGTATGATCATCCTGAAATTGACTTGGTATGTGCTGGGCAAAATAATCGTTTGCCTCTAATGTAATATTAGCTAATATTTGGCCTTACTATATACCTGTAATTTACTCCTATTCGGAATAATAGAATTACCTAACCTGTTTTAACCACATTATCTAACACTGTATATGATCAATGAACCTAGTTATTTACCCCCTGAGTACGGATGGATTGAAGTTATCTGTGGTGGTATGTTTAGCGGTAAAACCGAGGAATTAATTAGACGAGCTAAGCGAGCAAAAATAGCAGGCCAGAAGGTCTTAGTGGTTAAGCCAAAAACAGATAACCGATATAGTGATACTGAGGTGGTATCTCATAATGATACGGCCATTCCAAGTGTAGTGGTATCCGAGTCAAATCATATCATTGATCTCTCCAATGATTTTCAGGTCATTTGTATTGATGAAGCCCAGTTTTTTGATAATGAAATTGTAAACATAGCAAATCAGCTTGCAAATCATCAGAAGAGAGTTATCGTGGCGGGACTGGACATGGATTATGAAGGTAAACCATTTGGTCCTATGCCGTATCTACTTGCTATTGCTGAATTCGTAACTAAATTGCATGCAATTTGCACCAAAAGTGGGATGTTGGCGAGTTACTCTCAACGTGTGGTTGAGGGTACTGAGCAAGTAATGGTTGGTGAATATGATGCCTACGAACCTAGAGCTCGACATTGCTTTTCACGTGGTATAGAAAAACGTGAAGCGGCATTCATTTCGCCACATAAAATATAATCTTTTCATGGTGGTCCAATGTCATTTATCCAAACAAAATCAATTTATTCCATTTAACTTGTACGCCCTATGATTATTGATATCCTTAGAGGCCTATTAGGCATGTTAGCCATTATAGGTATAAGTTATGCCCTCAGCTCGAATCGAAAAGCCATTAACTGGAAGTTGGTTGCTACCGGCTTAGGGATACAGCTTATACTTGCTATATTTATCTTAAAATCGGAAACTTTGGCTGGTTTTTGGTCTCCACTAGGTTGGCCTAAACTTCTTTTTGAATGGATTGCTAGCTTCTTCGTGATTGTTTTAACCTACACAACAGCAGGTGCCGAATTCTTATTTAGTTCCTTAGCCAGAGGACCTGAATACGAAGATTCGTTTGGTGTCATTTTTGCATTTCAAGTGTTACCAACCATTATTTTCTTTGCCTCATTAACGTCCATACTTTATCACTATGGCATACTTCAACGCGTTGTCAAAGGTGTTTCAAAGGGAATGCAAAAACTCATGGGTACTTCAGGTGCCGAAACCCTATCTGTAATATCAAACATATTTGTAGGACAAACAGAAGCTCCTCTGGTTGTGAAACCCTTTCTAGAAAAAATGACTCGTTCCGAGTTACTAGCAATTATGACAGGTGGTATGGCGACTATAGCCGGAGGTGTTATGGCTGCATATGTGGCTATGTTAGGGCAGTCATTTGCCCAAGCTAACGGATTGGATTTACTTGTTGCACAACAATTATTCGCTGAGCGACTTTTAGGAGCCTCCCTCATGGCAGCCCCTGCCGCTTTAATCATTGCCAAAATTCTTGAACCTGAAACCCAGACTCCTATTACCGCAGGAAAAGTTGAAATGGTCGTTGAAAAAACCGATGCCAATGGAATAGATGCTGCCGCCTCAGGAGCGGGTATAGGCTTAAAATTAGCCGCTAATGTGGGCGCTATGTTGTTAGCTTTTATTGCCTTATTGGCAATGATCAATGGCTTCTTAGATTGGTTTGGCGGGATAGTCGGGTTGAATGGGCTTATTGGCAATTCTCTAAGTATTGAGTGGGCCTTAGGCTGGATACTTGCCCCTATTGCATGGATTATTGGAATACCCCTTCAGGATGTAACTTCCGTAGGCTCTTTAATTGGTACTAAGATAGTACTAAATGAATTTGTGGCTTATTTAAAGTTAGCAGAGTCAGTTGCAGATGCCAATTTAACTCCTAAGACCATAGCTATGACCACTTTTGCATTATGTGGATTTGCTAACCTCTCCTCTATTGCCATCCAAATTGGAGGCATTGGTAGTTTAGCACCATCTCGAAAATCAGAAATAGCAAAATTTGGTCTTAAAGCTGTTTTTGCAGGTACAATGGCTAACTTGATGACAGCCACTTTAGCGGGAATGTTATTTTAATAAATACACAATCTTTGCTTAAATTTGTACGTTTACGAACACAAAAAATCTATTCATCTAAATTTACTGTATTCAAAAAATGATTGTTCATAACCTTATGTCAATGCGAATTAAACTCATAGTTGTACTCACTCTATTCACCATACAATGTAGTACAAGCTCAGACATACTAAATAACCAAGCGAACGATGATTTGGTGGGTATCGTTGGAACGGAATCCATTACATTTTCTGAATTAGTAGAGGGCTATATGTCAGGAAATGTTAATCAAGATCCAACGAGAGATGAATTGGTAGAGTTCTTACCCATCTATCTCAATTATCGTGCTAAGTTACAAGCTGCAAAAGATGAGGGTTATTTTGAAAAGAACTCAATTTTAGAAGAATACTCCGTTTATGCAAAGCAAGCAGCCTATGCATTTTGGTTAGATCAACACATCAAGCCTACCCTATTTCAGGAATTTAAATCTCGATACAATGAGGAATTAAAATCTAGCCATGTTCTTATTCAATTAGATCAAAATGCACGACCTGAGGACACACTGGCGGTGTATAATACCCTTATAGAAGCACGAGATTTATTTTTATCCGGCCAACATACCATGGCAGAACTTAATGAGATGTACTCCTCAAGTAGAAATGGTCAGTTGATGGGGGGAGATCTACCATGGTTTAGTGTAGGGGTTACCGTTGCACCTTTTGAAGATGCGCTTTATGCCTTAGAGGAAGGTGAAATCTCAATGCCTATACGTACGCAATTTGGATATCATATCATCCATTTAGAAGAACGTAGAGAGCGCATACCTGCACGTAACGTATCTCACATTTTTATCTCAAATAGAGGGGATACAGATAAAATTAATGACCTGTATACAGAATTAGAACAAGGAAGCTCCTGGATGGATTTGGTTGTTGAATTTTCTGAGGACAGAGCATCCGTTTCCAATGAGGGTAACATTGGTTGGGTGTCCTATAGTTCTCGTTATGATCAAGCTTTCATTGATTCCGTTATGGCTCTAGATCCTACCCTCCCATACAACAAACCAATTTCAAGTGTATACGGAATGCATATCATTAGGGTGGATTCTATTCAGCAATTTCCAAGTGAAGAATCAAAAGATGCTTTTTTAACCAAGGAATTAGAAAAAAGCTCCAGCTTTGAAAGAAATAACGAGTTTGTTGTTAATTGGATTTCAGATGAATATGGTTTAAAAGTTAATACAGAATTAGTGACAACCATCATGGATTTGTTCACAGGCACCGATTCTATTTCGGTTTCTGAGCTAATGAATAGTATCACTGACTATGACACTGATAGTTTACTAACCTTTCAAGGTCGTATAGCAACAGCAGAAGATTTTTATGCTTATTTAAAGGATTCTCGATCTAATTTATTGCTTGAAAATGTACGTTCTAGTTGGTTTAGTGATTTCCAGGAATACTTTGTGGACTCTCATCTTGCCGACTTTACTTTAGAAGTTTTTCCATATTTCTCATCTCAAAGCGAAAGTTATTTAAGAGGATTAGTTGTTTATCAAATAAACGAGGATTCAGTTTGGAGCTCAGTGACTGTGGATTCAACCATTCTATATGATCGTTACCTAAATGATAGTACAAATTATAGCTTTGATACTCGATATTATTACCACTTGATATCTGCTCGTTATGATACTACCCTAGTGAAAGCTCAAAAGTTCATCGAAGAAGGTGGTTCTCCCGACAGCTTACGAGCTAATGATATACCAGTAGCGGTCATGTCGGACTCCACAGGTTTATTTCAAGGTGAACCATTTACCCGATTAGCTGATATGACGGAAGGTGAACTTAGTGAGTATTTCACTTACAAAAATAGACAAGCCTTTTTTGTATTAAATGAACGTTTACCGGCTAGAAAAATGACCTTTGAAGAAGCATTTAATAGGGTTCTATCTGATTATCAACCTATACGAGAGCAATTGTGGCTGGATAGACTTAACAAGCGTTATTCCATTCAATCCTACCCTGATACTATACGTGAGAAGTTATCAGATAATTAAACGTATTTAACTTTCATTACTGTTGAAATATTTTCATTTACTTCTTTTCGCGTTTGGAATAATAAGTCTTAGTTGTTCGCTACAAGGTTCATCAGATGAGACTGTCCTAGCACGTGTCAATAATGATGTACTTCTTCAATCCGATGTATTTAAACAAATCCCAACTTCTATTTTTCAGTACAGAGATAGCTCAGAAGTTATTAGTGAATATGTGGATGTATGGGTCAGAGAGCGATTATTGGTTCAGGAAGCTTATCGTTTACGCTTACACAGAGATGAAGCAGTTGTAACTGCAATTAACGAACTTACAGAACAGTATCTTTTGGAAGTCTCCAAGCAGTACATAACTGAAGAGCTTAACCCTAATTTAGATGTGAGCATAGATGAAGCTCGAGATTATTACATCGAACACAAGGATAATTTCTTGTTAAATGAACGGTTTATCCGTTTCCGTTTTTTCAAAGCAGCTAGTCTAAATGATGCCGCAAAAGCGAGACAAGAAATATTACGGGGAAGTGCTTGGCAAAATGTGGTAACCAAATATGCTCTTCAACCCGAATATACTCTTCGTCACGCAGAACGATTTTGGCCTATAACCAAGGCCGCCGAAGAATCAACGATTATGAATAGGTATTTGCGAAGAATTGGTATTAGTGAGATATCGGTTATTGAACGGGTTGGCAACGAATTTCAATTTGTTCAATTGATGGAAGAAAAGCCCGTTGGCGAACATCCCGATCTAGAATGGTTGTTGGGTGAAATTCAAGAATGGTTAATTCTAGAGAAAAAAAGGACAAGTTTTAAAAGCTACATGCAAAATTTATATCTTCAAGCCGAGGCCAACAACGAAATAGAACTGAACTTAGAAAATTAATCCCATGCCCTACTATTATTTCACCATCAACCGTAAACAAAAGATACTAAGTTTATTTCTGTTGGTACTTTTTATGTCCACAAGTTTGGTCCAAAATATCCATGCACAATCCAATCTCGTATCCTCAAATTCAGCTACCTCATCCTCGCCAACTGATTATATTATTGCACAGGTTAATGATCGTGTCATCTTAAAATCTGATATTGATACTGATGTGAGGACCTACATCCTTCAGAATAGAAGTTATGGGCAAAATATTCCATTCACAGAATCTCTATGGTATAATTTTCTTAGTAATTCAGTCGAGAATTTAGTGTTATTAGAAAAAGCTAAAATTGATTCAGTAATTATTCCTGACGATCGTGTAAATAGAGCTATGGACCAGCGCATTCAGCAACTCATTATGCAAGCGGGTACCGAACAAGCACTAGAACGTGCATTTGGAAAGTCCATTATTCAGCTTAGAGAAGAATTCCGCGAAGATTTCCGGGAACAAATGACCACGGAACAGGTTCGCCAAACATATTTATCCAGTGTCACTATAACCCGACCAGAAGTACAAGAATTTTTTGATGGAATACCTAAGGATTCACTCCCCACTATTCCAGAACAAGTAGCTCTCTCTCAAATAGTCATCATACCTCCTGCTAAAAAGGATGCTGAGCAATCGGCTAAACAGTTTGCAGAGTCGTTAAGAGATTCCATTTTAAATCATGGGAAAAGCTTAGAAGAGCTTGCAAAAAGACATAGTGATGGTCCTTCGGCTCCTAGAGGTGGGCTACTACCGTTAATGGGGCTCAATGAATTGGTCTCTGAATATTCAGCAGCGGCTTCTGCCCTTCAACCTAGTCAAATATCTGAAGTGGTTGAAACCGATTATGGCTTTCATGTTATCGAGCTTATCAGAAGAATTGGTGATCAAATAGAAACACGACATATTTTGATATCGGTTAATGCAGAAGAACTAGATGATGACTTCGCAATAAATCGTTTAACTGAAATAAGGGATAGCCTTTTACACATACCTGAACTCGAGTTTTCAAATATGGCAAGACTTCGAAGTGAAGATAGCATGACAAAGGTTTCTGGGGGTAAAATTTTGGATCCTGAGACCGGGGAACGCTATATACCACTTAATCGATTAGATGCTAATCTTTATCGTTCTGTCCTTCTGCTAGAAGATATCGGTGATATTTCAGAACCACGATCATTCACACTTAGCTCGCCACAAGGCGCTAGAGCCTACCGAATCATTCGATTAGATGAACAGATCCCTGAGCACCTTGCAAGCATGGATCTCGATTATGAACGTCTCAAAAATATTGCTCTTCAGCAAAAACAGTTGATTGAGTATACCAAGTGGTTAGAAGAACTAAAAGATGAAGTCTATATTGAATATCGAATTGATCTTCCTAACTCTAATCAGCAAACCGGGTTATAAATAACAGTTGCATGAATTCCAATGATCACACCCTACAAGACACCGAACAGTTTAAACATCACTTCTCGGCACTAAAAAAAGAAATTCAAAAGGTTATAGTAGGTCAAGATGAAATTATTGACCTACTTCTTATTAGCCTGTTTTCGAAAGGTCATTGCTTGTTGGTTGGTGTTCCTGGTCTTGCTAAAACACTTTTAATAAAAACACTAGCCGATGCACTGAATCTTGATTTTAGTAGAATTCAATTTACACCCGATTTAATGCCTGGTGATGTTACAGGTACAGAAGTGGTTGAAGAGAATAAAGAACAAGGAACAAAGGCATTTCGATTTATTCGAGGACCAATTTTCGCCAATATTTTATTAGCGGATGAAATAAATCGAACGCCACCCAAAACCCAGTCTGCTCTTCTAGAAGGTATGCAAGAATACCAAATTACAGCTTCGGGTAAAACCTATCCCTTAGACGTTCCTTTCTTTGTTTTAGCTACTCAAAATCCCATTGAACAGGAAGGCACTTATCCTTTACCTGAAGCCCAATTAGATCGATTTATGTTTCAATTGTGGGTAGATTACCCAACGTTTGAACAAGAAAAATCAATCGTACAACACACCACAAGATCTTCAAACTACAAAACTAGTATACAGATCAGCAAAGAAGAGTTGCTAACCTACCAAGAATTAATTTTGGAAGTACCTATACCTTCCTCTGTTTTGGACTATGCCATTGAGCTGGTTGCAAGCACAAGGCCTCAAAAAAATGCCAGCAATTCCATATCCAATCGTTATCTAAGTTGGGGTGCTGGTCCTAGGGCTTCACAATATTTAATACTAGCAGCAAAAACAAAAGCTTTAGCAGAGGGTCGTTTTAACATTACAGAAGACGACATTAGGTACTTAGCCGTCCCTGTTTTAAGGCATCGTATCATACCCAATTATGCAGCTGAAGCAGAAGGGCTTACTTCTGTTGAGATCATCAACAAATTGTTAGAAGCTATTAAATAAATTACAATGGAATTTATTGGATTTCAGCGTGATTTATCTGTGTTGTTATGGGTTTTGTTATGGCTACTGTTTACAGGAGTCTCACTATGGACTTATGCTAAGACCAAAGAATTACAATGGAATCAAAAAGTAATTTTAAGCCTTTTACGCACTGCAACTTTAACACTTCTTCTGGTACTTTTGCTCAATCCCATTTTCTTATCGAAAACAACAGAAAATCAATCTCCCAATTTTCTTTTACTACTCGATAAATCAGAGAGCACTAGTCTTTTGAAGGGAAGATATCAGGGAAAACATAGTTATCGTGAAGTGGTGGATGTCTTAAAAGCCCCCCCCGTACACGTAGAATTTGAAACCTATGCTTTTGGTAGTTCCCTTACCCCTCTTTCATTAAAAGACTCATTAATTACTGAGGATAGAGAAACTCGAATATTAGATGCTATCGAGCAAATTTCATCACTTGATGACCCGAAAGATGGCGTCATTATGGTAACCGATGGTATCATTACTGACCGCAATGACCCAAGTTTTGAAATTCAACAACTCAATAGACCATTTTATGTAATCGGACTTGGCGATACATCAAAAGTAAAAGACCTATCAATCTCAGAAGTACAGGGAAATCGTTTAGGTTATTTTGAGTCTAAACACACCCTTAATGTCTTTATTCAAGCCAGTGGTTTAAAAGATCAGTCTTCCAATTTAAGGGTAACAGATAAATCAGGAAATATCATCCAGGAAGTTCCTCTTAGGTTTTCTTCGCCTCAACAATCATTCATGATACCTATCTCTTTGGAGTTACGAGAAGTAGGTCTTCAAACGTATACTTTACGGGTTGAAGAGATTCAGGGAGAATGGACGTATATAAATAATGAATTATCAACAACAATTAATGTTATAGACAATTCCATAGAAGTTCTGCATGTGGCTTCATCTATACATCCTGATGTAGGGATGATCAGAAGATTAATTGCTACCAATCCACAAATGAATTTAACAACTTGGACTTTGGATAACGATGGTAGAATTCTTGAAGACCTTAATAATTTACCAAAAACAACACCTGATCTTGTGGTATGGCATGGTGCATTTTCTCCAAGTAGTGAACAATTGGGTACCTACCTGCCTTATCTATCAGATCAAATCCCAAGACTATATCTTCATCTGCCTACCCCATTATCACGCTTAAATAACTTAGGAACACCATCCGATATCATTCCAGACCAGTGGTTATATTCACCATATGGGGCCGTTCAGTTGGAACAAGCTATTAGCAACACCGATCATCCAATTTTAGAGTCCGTGTCCGACCTAACAGCTACCCACCCACCCCTTGAAGCACTTCTTAATTCTGAGATAGATCTTGCTCAATCTGTTCTAAATGCACGGTATATTGGCGATGAATCAAAAATATCTATACTACATGCCGAAGAACTAAATTCCGTTAGAAAAGCATACGTTTCGGCATGGAACTGGTTTTTATTTTCACAAAGCTTGAGAATTGAGGAGCGTAATTATGTTGACCAATTGTTTACTAACCTCCTATTTTGGCTCAGTAATGATCCAAATAATGACGTATTCGAAATAACAACCACTCGATATTCCTATAACAAGTTTGATGATGTCATTTTTAATGCCACCTTACAGAATGAACAATCGAAAGCAGATGATGAGGCATCCATAGAACTTATTATCTATCGTAGTGATGATGAACAAAACGCGAATCCGATAGCCAACATCCAACTGTTACCAGAAGATCAAGGACAGTACTCAGCTGCAATGCAGTTAGGTATTGAGGGAAGCTACAACTATCAGGCAATTGTCAGAAAGAAAGGTTTGGAAATCGTTAGAGAAATGGGAGAATTTGTACTTCATGATTCTAATAGTGAATACATTGAAACGTATCAAAATACCTCACTCCTAACCAAAATTGCATCCAATACCGGTGGAGCATTCTTTGATTTTACCGACCTGGATACCTTTTGGTCTACTTTGGGTGACGTTGGAAAATTAGAGCTTCAAACCATAAAAAAAGAGCAGTATTGGTATCCTGTACAGCATATACTATGGTTCATATTTGTGCTTGTACTATTGGGTGTAGAGTGGTTACTAAGAAAGTGGTGGAATCTAGTCTAAGACTAGTAATGTATTAGGCTGTGTATTTTAGAATATTGTGCTAGAGACGATCTGCCACCTAATTCGTCTAATTCAATTATAAATGAGTAGGCAACCACTTCGGCCCCCAGCGCTTCGACCAATTGGGTAGCAGCTTTGGCCGTTCCTCCTGTTGCTAAGAGATCATCATGAATGATCACTCGATCACCTTTTTTTATAGCATCAAGGTGTATTTCTATTTTATCTGTACCATATTCTAAGCCATATGCTTGTTCTAATGTTTTATAGGGTAATTTACCTGATTTTCTTACAGGGACGAAGCTTATCCCTAATTTCTCTGCCAAATTAGTACCAAACAAAAATCCGCGTGATTCAAGTCCCACGACCACATTGGCTTTTGATTCCGATATACCCTCATATAGAAGCTGCGTTGTCAGGCGTAATGCTTTTGCATCTGATAATAGAGTAGTTATATCCTTAAATTGTATACCTTTTTGTGGGAAATCAGGTATGGTTCTTATTTTAGATGCTAAGTAAGCTAGATTTGCAGATACAGTCATGGTATAATTTCAAGTGAACAATTTAAAAGCTACTAAGTATATTGAAAATTATGATTAACAATGACACAACATGGCAAATACATCAAATGTACATGGCGCAAGCTTTGCGTCTAGCTGAAATAGCTTTTGATGAGGACGAAGTTCCAATTGGTGCTATCATTATTCATGAAAATAAAATAGTAGGTAAAGGTTATAATCAGGTGCAAAAACTTAATGATCCTACCGCACATGCCGAAATGATTGCTATCTCTGCTGCCACTCAGACCATTGGCCAAAAATATATAAAGGATGCCACAATGTATGTAACCCTAGAGCCGTGCCCAATGTGCGCTGCAGCTTTGATTTGGTCTAAAATTGGAAGAGTTGTGTATGCAGCCTCAGATGCTTCATATGGAGCCTGTGGGTCTATTTATCATTTACATCAAGATCATCACTTAAATCACAAGTTTGAGGTGATTCAAGGAATACTTGAAATGGATTCGGAATATCTGCTAAAGAGTTTCTTTCAAAAAAAAAGAACCCAACAATAATTACTGGGTAGAGTTCATTTTCAGTGCCGCGTATTGTTGGTTTGACCAAGAAAACACATCATTGCACAACTTTTTTCGTGATGTAGATTCCCATGATTTTTCTGAGAAATGCACCGATGCTTGGTATCCAGGTTGTTTAATGAGGTGTAAAAAATGTTTTGAAAAAGAGGTTTCATCCCACCAGCTCACATATGATTTGCCTTCAAGTGAGCGATCCTCCCCTTTTTTATTCGCATACGTAATGATCACCGAATGAACAGGATGATTCAGACTAGCAGGAATTTCAAACAAGGGAGAATGATAAGGGATTAAATCGGTACCTATAGTGGTAGTTCCTTCTGGAAAAACGATGAGACCTCTTGGCTGATGTAAGGCCCTAGAAATAAGCTGGTTAACTCTATGGATATCTGATTTTTCTGTTCTATTTATAAAAATTATACCCCCTAGTCGCATTGCTAAACCCATGATTGGCCAATCTTTTAAATCATGCTTAGCAATAAAAGTGGCACATAAGCAGGTGAATAGCACCCAAATATCTGCGTAGCTAAGATGGTTAGATGTTAGAAAAAATGGTGGATTTGGTGGGGTACCATGAATACGAATGGAACCACCTGTAATATACAACATCGTACGCCCCCAATTTTTGGTGATAACACCCATAGTATATGAATGAGTATTTCCCACATACCGCAGTGGATATAATGCCAGAATGAGTATCACATGAATAAGTGTACTTAAGAGTAAAAGTGGTAGTCTTATGAATAATCGTATTAGTTCCACTACTGGTAATAGAATTCGTATATTTTTGTGTTATTTTAAGGTAACAATAGTACTACAATAATCGGAATTTCATATTTAATCATCACCCATGCTATATCATAAAACCTATGTAAAAGATGATCAGAGTGAATGGGTGGTATTCATTCATGGTGCAGGGGGAAGTTCTTCGATTTGGTTTCAGCAAATAAAGGCATTTCAGGATAGTTTCAACCTGTTATTAGTCGATCTTAGAGGGCACGGAAAATCCAAAGATTTTTTTGAGCAATACTACAACAATCAATACAATTTTGAGAATATTAGTCAGGATGTGTTAACGGTATTAGATTCATTGTCCATTCAAAAAGCTCATTTTGTAGGTGTATCCTTAGGTACCATTATTATCCGTCAAATTGCGGAGATGTCTCCTGAGAGAATGCATTCAGGTGTACTTTGTGGTGCCATTACCAGATTAGATATACGGTCAAGAATCTTAGTACAGATTGGAAATCTTTTCAAAAAAGTTATTCCTTACATGTGGTTATATCGTCTTTTTGCATGGATTATAATGCCTAGAAAACGGCACAAAAAAGCAAGGAATTTGTTTATAAATGAGGCTAAAAAACTATATCAAAAAGAATTTATTCGTTGGTTTGGCTTAACCAAACGCCTTAACCCATTGCTGCGGTTTTTTAAGGAAAAGGATACATCTGTACCTTTTCTGTACGTTATGGGAGACCAAGATCATATGTTTTTACCAGCGGCCAGAACTATTGTACAGCAACATACTCGTTCAACACTCCAAATCATTCCAAATTGTGGACACGTCTGTAATGTTGAAAAACCCCATACATTCAACCGAATGGCTATCGAATACTTACTCAATAAAAGAGTATAGTTTTTAGGTTACACTCTTTAATTATGCGTACATTCGCATTACTCACATCAATTATTCGAAGTTATGAAAGTCCTTAAATTTGGCGGCACCTCGGTAGGAACTGCTGAAAGTTTATCCTATGTAAAAGAAATTGTAAGCACTCTATATCAAGAGAATCAATCTCAGGTGGTAGTAGTTTCAGCGTTAGGTGGGGTAACCAATCAATTAGTGGATATTTCACATCTTGCTGCGTCTGGAAATGTACACTACACCGATTTGTTTGCAGAAATTGAGCAAAGGCATCTACAATTGTGTAATCAATTAATCCCGCTCAGTATCAGAAGCGCGATTCTTACCCAAACTAAAGTCTTGTTAAATGATTTAGAAGATGTATTACGAGGTGTTTTCTTATTGGGTGAACTTTCCCCCCGCTCTTCTGATTTGGTGTTGAGTTTCGGAGAACTACTATCATCTACCATAATTTCCTTTTACCTAGGAGCTCATTTGGATAAGGTTCGGTTATGTGATGCTATGTCTTTTATTAAAACCGATGCGCAATTTGGTAATGCCGTAGTAGATACCGAGCTGAGCTATTCATTGCTTAAAAAAGGGATTTCTGGGGAGGATTTGGTCTATGTATTCCCAGGATTTGTAGCTTCTTCTAATACCAAAGATCATATAACTACCTTAGGACGTGGTGGTTCTGATTACACAGCATCACTCATCGCCTCAGCATTAGAAGCGGATGAATTGCAGATATGGACCGATGTTAGTGGCATGATGACCGCTAATCCAAAAATGGTAAGAAATGCTCGTCCCATTGATAATCTTTCTTACGAGGAAGCAATGGAACTCTCTCACTTCGGGGCAAAAGTTATCTATCCCCCTACTATTCAACCTGTACTTGATGCTAAAATACCCGTTTGGATAAAGAATACCTTCTCCTATACCGATGCAGGTACATGTATAACCGTAGATGGAAGTGAAAGTGATTATCCGGTAAAAGGTATTTCCAGTATTGAAGAGGTAGTGCTTTGTACCCTTTCAGGCTCGGGTATGGTTGCAGTACCTAATTTTTCCTATCGATTATTTTCAGTGCTAAGTCGGCACAGTATCAATGTAATTATGATTACTCAGGCTTCTTCGGAGCATACCATTACAGTGGGTATTGCAAAGAGTGATGCTGAATTAGCACAGGCTTCAATTGAAGAGGAATTTGCTCACGAGATTAGACTTCGAAAAGTGAATCCATTACAGGTAGAATACGATCTGTCCATTATTGCCTTAGTAGGAACTCGTATGCGTCAGCAAATTGGGATTAGCTCTACACTTTTTGATGCTTTATCACACAATGGAATTAATGTTAAGGCCATTGCCCAAGGTTCAACAGAACGTAATATATCCGTGGTCATTGATCGGAAAAATCTAAAAAAAGCTCTGAATACCTTACATGAGAGCTTTTTTCTGTCCGATACAAAAAAATACAGTTTATTTTTGGTGGGTGCGGGAAACGTGGGGAAAACACTGCTTCAACAAATTGCGCAACAGCAGGAGTTTCTATCTCAGGAGTTAAAAATCGATCTGAGGATATGCGGCTTGGCAAATTCTCGAACTATGGCATTTCAGGAGAATGGTATCACGCTAGAAAACTGGGAAGACGCGTTGGCTTCGAGTAGCTTATCGATGGACATGAACGGTTTTTTTGAAGCAATGGTCGATATGAATTTGCGTAACAGTATATTTCTAGATTGTACGGCTACCTATGATATACCCAAATTCTATGAACAAATTTTGAAGCAAAGTATTTCTATTGTAACGCCTAACAAAGTAGCCTGTTCTTCCGATTTTGATCACTATCTGCATCTTAAGAAAACAGCAACCAAGTATCATGCTCGTTTTCTTTTCGAAACCAATGTTGGAGCGGGTTTACCAGTTATTTCGACGGCAGGTGATTTGCTAAAGAGTGGAGACAAAGTCGAAAAAATCGAAGCGGTCTTATCGGGGACCTTAAACTTTTTATTTAATCATTACGATGCACAAGAACCCTTTTGGAAAGTAGTTCAACAAGCCAAAGAAGAAGGATATACCGAACCAGATCCAAAAATTGATCTCAGTGGCATCGATGTTCAACGTAAAATTCTAATTTTAGCTAGAGAAAGTGGTCATAAGTTGGAGTTGGACGACATAGAAAAGGATTCATTTCTGCCGGAAGAGTGCCTAAAAACTGAATCCTTAGATGAACTCTATAAAAGTCTCGAACTTAATGAGGATCATTTCAAATCATTATATGAGCAGGCCAATAACGAAGGTAAACGGCTCAAATTCGTTGCTCGGTTTGATAAACACAATGGAATGGCCCAAATAGGCTTAAAAGCCTATGCCTCAGATCATCCCTTCTATAACCTTAAGGGAAAAGATAATGTGGTCTTGTTTTACACTAGAAGATACCAAAATCAACCTCTCATTGTTCAGGGAGCTGGTGCTGGATCTGCGGTTACAGCATCCGGAATTTTTGCAGATATACTTCGTATAACAGATGCATAAATCATTTACATATGACTGAGATACGTGTATTCGCACCCGCTACAGTAGCCAATGTAGGTAGTGGTTTTGATGTATTGGGTTTTGCACTCTCCGATATTGGAGATCATATAACGGTGCGGAAAACCCAAACCCCAGGATTGAAGATTCTATCTATTGATGGTGCTGATAATTTACCCTTAGATCCTAAGAAAAACGTAGCCACTGTTGCTGTTCAAGCCTTATTGGATACCTATGATCAAGCAGTAGATGTTGGATTTGAGTTCGAACTGATAAAAAAAGTATCGGCTGGAAGTGGAATGGGATCCAGTGCTTCTTCCTCAGCTGCTGCGGTAATGGCCGTAAATGAACTATTGGGTCGGCCATATGGTAAATCTGAACTTGTGGTATTCGCAATGCAAGGTGAATCGCTGGCATCGGGAACCCCTCATGCCGATAATGTAGCACCTTCCCTATTGGGTGGTTTTACTCTGATTCAAAGTTATGATCCTCTTCGGATTATACCCTTACAGTATCCAACTAATCTTATTGCTACCATCGTCCATCCTCATATTGAGGTTAAAACTGCTGATTCCAAACGTATTCTCAGACAACACATTCCTCTTAAAACAGCCATTACGCAATGGGCGAATGTTGGTGGCTTAGTAGCGGGATTGGCACAAGAGAATTACGAACTCATAGGTCATAGTTTAAAAGATGTAGTCGCAGAGCCCACCAGATCAATGCTAATTCCACTGTATGATCAAGTGAAAGAAATGGCACTGGAGAATGGAGCACTGGGTTGTAATATCTCGGGATCGGGACCTTCTATGTTTATGCTCTCACATTCGCAGGAAATTGCTCATAAGCTAGCCGATAAGCTTAGAGAAATGTATTTCAAAGAAAATCTTGATTGTGATGTCTATGTATCTAAAATCAATCCCGATGGTGCAACTATTCTCTAATTAACGCCAAAATTTATGAACTTTATAAGTACATCAGACTCTAAGGTTAGCGCTAATTTTGAAGAAGCTGTTTTTCGCGGCTTACCGGATGCGACTGGATTGTATATGCCAGAATATATTCCTCAATTACCGGCACATTTTTTTGAAGAATTAGGTAATCAGACGCTAGAGAATATCGCCTACAAGGTTCTTCATCCATTTGTAGCTAATTCAATTGATGATCAAGCTCTAATGGAAATTGTATCGGATACCTTATCATTTCCTATCCCACTCACACCTATTCATGATGGGGTGTTTAGCCTTGAGCTATTTCATGGTCCTACCCTGGCCTTTAAAGATGTAGGTGCTCGTTTCTTAGCGCGTACACTAGGTTATTTTGCGGTTGAACGACAACAAAAAACAACGGTCTTAGTAGCTACCTCTGGAGACACTGGAAGTGCGGTTGCGCATGGATTTTTTAATGTACCCAATGTAGATGTGGTTGTACTATATCCTAAAGGTAAAGTGAGTGATTTCCAACGAAAACAAATGACTACACTTGGTAATAACATCCAAGCCATTGAGATCGATGGAGTATTTGATGACTGTCAAAACCTCGTCAAAAAAGCATTTCTCGATTCTGATTTAAAACAAAAAAGATCACTCACATCCGCAAATTCAATCAACGTAGCTCGATTCTTGCCACAAATGGTGTATTATTTTTGGGCTATGGCTCAAATCCAAAGCAACTACAAGGAACGTACACAACATGAGATTTACTTCTCTGTACCTAGTGGTAATTTTGGTAATATAACAGCAGGACTTTTTGCACAACGCATGGGATTGGGTATCACAGGTTTTATTGCGGCGGCTAACTCCAATGATACTTTTCCTAAGTATTTGGAAACCGGTACTTATAAAGCCAAATCCAGTGTGGCTACACTGTCGAATGCGATGGATGTAGGCGATCCTAGTAACGTTCGAAGAATTCAAGATTTATTTTCTCATGATATTCAAACCATTCGAAAACATATCCAATCAAAAAGCTACACCGATAAAGATTGCCTTAATGCCATTTATGAGGTGTATAAACATTATAATTACACCTTAGACCCTCATGGGGCCATTGCGTATAATGCATGTGAGCTAGCACCGCAAGAAAGCCTTACCATTATATTAGAAACGGCCCATCCCATAAAGTTCAAAGAGGTAGTAGAATCCGTCATACCAGAAGCTGTGCCCATGCCTGCACACATAGATGCCCAGCCTGATAAAGAATCTAAACATTCTATGTCTTCAGACTTCAACAGTTTCAAAGAATATTTGTTATCGTAGGTTTAAATGCTGACTTTGATTACTCACCAAATACAGCATTATGAACCTACAATATAACAGTACCCTAAGGGGAGTCTACTACACCCTTTCCACCTTGCTCTTCTTATTTTTTAGCACACCTAATCT
>JAYPDB010000003.1:0-35074 GCA_038125045.1 Bacteroidota bacterium | reverse complement strand
CACATGCCTACAAAACCGTTAGAGAGTTAGAAGAACTCTATCCTGACCAAAAATTCGAGGTAAATGAGACCGGGGAACGAGCTTCTTCAACCCGAACAATAAATGAAAAGTCTGTAATCAAACTCTTTCATCCGGTCTATGACTTGTATGCACCTGACCCTAATTTTGATGTGGAGGCATTTAAAAAACAACTAGGACTTAAAAAACATGTCTTTTTGTTCTTCGGTTTCATTAGAAAATACAAAGGCTTACACAATGCGATTTCGGCATTTGCTGATCTCTCCAAAGAGCGCGATAATGTAAGCTTCCTCATCTGCGGCGAAGAATTTTGGTCGACACTGAATCCAAACAAATTGTCGACCAAACTGAAGAATTTGGTTTTTAGTGGGTTAAAAAAGCTGTTCTTATCCAAAGATTCCGATGAAAAAAATTACCGGCCTCTAGAATTGATTGATCGGTTGGGTTTACAAGAATCCATATATGTAAATAACAGCTTCATCCCGAATGAAGAAGTTCACCAATACTTTCAAGTTGCCGACTGTAGCGTATTATTTTATGAAACGGCCACTCCTTCTGGTGTAGAATCGTTAACCTATAATTTTGAATTACCTATTTTAGCAACTCGAGTAGGACATTTTCCAGAAACCATAACAGATGGTTTTAATGGATATTTGGCTGAAGCCAATGATATTGAGTCGATGACACAGGTGATGAGTACATTTCTAGAGCAACCCATTGATCGCAGTCATGTTAGAAGAGCCGCTGAAAATATGAGTTGGTCGAATTATGTTCGGGCTATTTTAGCGCAGTAAATCCAAATGGCGCGAGCTCATAAATTAATTTAATATTTAGTTTGCCAACTGAGTAGATAAAGCAGTATCTTTGATGTCTGATTAATCGGGGAGTGGCGCAGCCCGGTAGCGCATTCGCTTTGGGAGCGAAGGGTCGCAGGTTCAAATCCTGTCTCCCCGACTTTAATCTTCTCTTCTATGAGTATGCGCCCATAGCTCAACTGGATAGAGCAATTGCCTTCTAAGCAATAGGTTTCAGGTTCGAGTCCTGATGGGCGTACTTTTCATTTGCAACCCTTCTCAATTTATTTTTCAAATCATGCTGTTCGTTTTGCAATGGCCAGTTATGAATGGCTAAATGTAAAACGTGTAGTGAGGCGTAAAATTAAACATAGTATAGCCAATCAAGAATATTTTGGTACGCTTTCCTGTAACCGGAACATATCTTAAAAAAGAAACTTTTCTATTTACAATAGACTTATAAAGTCGTATTTTTGTAGTCTTTGTAATTATTGAATACTTGAGGCGCCAATGGCGGTTGCCTTACCGAATAGGCGACATGGCCGAGTGGCTAGGCAGAGGTCTGCAAAACCTTGTACGGCGGTTCGAATCCGCCTGTCGCCTCATAACAAATTGACTTATTGATTGCCGCGTTCGTCTAGAGGCCTAGGACGCCGCCCTTTCACGGCGGTAGCACGGGTTCGAATCCCGTACGCGGTACTTATGGAGCCCGTAGCTCAGTCGGTTAGAGCGCCAGGTTGTGGCCCTGGAGGCCGTGGGTTCAATTCCCATCGGGCTCCCATTTATTGAATGCCGCGTTCGTCTAGAGGCCTAGGACGCCGCCCTTTCACGGCGGTAGCACGGGTTCGAATCCCGTACGCGGTACGTTTAAACAAGCTATATCACTTCGGAGATTAGCTTGTTTTTTGTTTCTGGCAGATAGTAATAGATTACCACCCATCCAATCAAAGCAATTACCGCAAAACTGCCATAGGTAAAGGAATCCCCTAAGCTATTCAATTCTAGCGGGAACAAAAATTGGGTAAGCCAACTCGCAAATGAGTTTAAAAATCCTACAATGGAAATAGCTAAGCCTCGATGGGTATTGGAAAATAGTTCGGACAACAGTACCCACATAACCGGTCCCAAGGAACAAGCAAAGCTAGCAACGAATCCTAGTATACCTAATAATACCAACCAAGGTTTGTCTATAACTCGGGCCTCCTCTAGAATTTCCTTGTATAGAATTGGTGCTATCATTTGATTATCATATTGTGCCCATGTATGCTCTAATGTGGATCTAAAATGGTCTTCCGTCTGAATAGTTATGCCATCTAAAGCCTCGGATACCTGACGATAGGTATCTTCAACACCTACCGTATACCTACTGTCTAAAACCGGAAATTGATACGATTGATGATGAAAACCATAGCTAGTAATACTCATACATAGAACGATTCCAGCTAATCCGGCAAGCAACAGGACCCTTCTTCCCACACGATCAATGGTTAGAATGGCCAGAATGGTAAATAAGATATTTACGACTCCAACTGCTACGGTTTGGGCGAGAGAAGCATCTACTCCTATACCCGTTTTTTCAAATATGGAAGTCGCATAGAAGAAAATCGCATTTATCCCTGTTATTTGTTGGATAATGCCAATAAAAATAGCGATCAAAAAAATCTTCCTCCAAGTTGATGACCATAACTCTTGCAGATGTCTTCGCTGAGTTTGCCACCAATCCAAAACGTTCATCCGTAAAGATACACCAGGTTCCCTTACGATCTTGGTTTGTTGCTGTTCCCAAATTGGTGTTTCAGGAATCATTCTAAGAAGGAGGACAAACAGTGTTGCAGGAACTAACTCGACTCCTAACATGATTCTCCAAATGACCTCCTGAATCAGTGAATCACCAAAATATACCGTGATAAAATAATTACTGAAGTAAGCAGCAAGAAATCCAAAAACAATATTCAGCTGTTGCAAGGATACCAAACGCCCTCTTTTATCCGGTGGGGCTATTTCAGAGATATAAATCGGCACAACAACCAAAGCACCCCCAAAGGCAAGCCCACCCAGCATTCTAGCCAAAGCAATTCCTACGGTATTTTGAGAAAAGGTGGAGAGTAATGCTGACACAAAATAGATGATAGCAACGGCCTGCAAGGTTTTTTTTCGTCCAATTCGATCACTCAGCAAGCCACTGGTAAGCATAGAAAACATAGCAGAAAAAGCGGGTGAACTTACCACCCACCCTGTACTTAGTGCATTCAAATTAAACTCAGGGGTGATATAGATCAATACACCTGAGATGACTGAAGCATCAAATCCAAATAAGAATCCTCCCAAGGATACGATAAGGGTATATTTGAGGACTGATTTACATTCCATTAGTAACGAAAAAACTCCATTAATTAGATGGGTATACTATGGGCCACAAACAATAACGACTTTTAAAGGTACAAATACCATTATTTACATTAAATGCTTATAATTGGTACCAATTGTCCCAAATATGAGAATCACACTAAAACACATTGCGGATAAAACCGGTTATTCGATATCTACGGTTTCTAGAGTTCTAAACGGTACAAACAAGATCAGCTTAGATGTTCAGCGAAAGATTGTAAAAGTTGCTGAAGAGTTGGAATACCCGTTTAATAAGAACCAAATACCTATGTATTCAAATGGGGCAAAGGATATTGTTCTGATCACGGAATTAGCACACGGGGAGTTTTATGCTTCGGCATTCAGTGGTTACTTTAATGCTGCCAATAAATTAGATGTCAACCTGTCGCTCATAAGTGCCAACCAGCAAAACAAATCACTTTTTGATATCATTTCTGCTCGCATTCAGCATCAAGTCGATGGTATTGCGTTGTTTATTCCGACCATGGAGTATAATGACTATACACAGCTTCTAAACCAACTGAGAGAAGCGCAGTTATCGGTCCCCATGATTTCGAATGGTCTCATTGAAAATCCTATTCTACCTACGATCACCTTTGATGGATATTCTGGTGGGTTTTTGGCTGCCGAATGTTTTCACCAAAAGAATATGAAAAAAGTCGGGATACTCAAAGGTCCTTCAGGCAAAGCGGAGAGTAGTTTTCGGACCAATGGATTTAGAGATTACTGTACCAATCACAATCTAGATATTGTGTGGGAGGTTCAAGGAGATTTTACTTTTTATAGTGGTTTCCGCGCCTTTGAGTCTTTTCGCAAAAGCCCTGAACAACCCGAAGGAATCTTTTTTAGCAACGATCTCATGGCTATAGGGTTTAGCAATGCTGCAATTAATGCGGGCCTTCACATACCGCGTGACGTTTCTATCATAGGATATGATAATTTACCGGTTTGCTATCAACTCCAACCCAATTTAAGTTCAATAGAAACTGATTTTGAAGAATTGGGCAGACTAAGCATTCAAACCTTACTTGATATCATAGAACGTAAAGATCAACGATCTACATTAAGCCTTGTGCCTGTATACTATAACCGAAAAGACTCGGTAAAATAAGCACTTCTAGTGTAATGGGAATGTCTGGCTAAAACCCTATCTACTTTTAGCTTCGCTTTCGTATGATGGGCTGTCGGTTGTGAATATGGTTTTTGTTAATCAATTCACCCAGAAAACCTGTAGACAAAAATTGAACACCCAGTACCATCAAAAGAATACCCAAGAATAGTAGCGGTCGATCGCCGATTCCTTGATTTTGAAAAATCCTCAACGCAGCTAAATACAGATTTATCACGGAGCCTAGTGCCATGAAAAGCACGCCAATGGTGCCGAAAAAATGCATGGGTTTTTGCAGATACTTCTGAACAAACAAGATGGTTATCAGGTCCAAAAAACCATTAATAAAACGCGATAAACCAAATTTTGTGGTTCCGTATTTTCTCTCTCGATGCTGCACCACTTGCTCAGTGATCCTACCATAACCCGCTCTTTTGGCTAAAAAAGGAATGTACCTGTGCAATTCACCATATAACTGAATGTGCTTAAGTACTTCGGCACGATACGCCTTCAACCCGCAATTAAAATCATGTAAGTGAATGCCGGCTGCTCGTCGAGTCACCCAATTGAAAAATTTGGATGGAATGGTTTTACTAATGGGGTCAAACCGTTCTTTTTTCCAACCACTCACCAGATCGTAACCTTCTTGCAAGCGCACAATCATGTCTGGAATTTCTGCAGGATCGTCTTGCAAGTCAGCATCCATGGTAACCACATAACGTCCCGAAACCTCGTTAAAACCTGCTTGTAATGCGTAACTTTTACCCTGGTTAACCCCAAGCGAAATTCCTCGGACTTGCTCGTAATTAGCGGTCAAGCCTACAATCACGTTCCAGGAATCATCGGTTGATCCATCATCGACAAATAATACTTCATACCTATGAGACTGTAATGCTTCATGAATCTGCTGCATTAATTCTCCCAAGGATTCCTCCTCATTAAAAAGAGGGATTACAACACTGATTTCAATTTTGTTTTGTTCACTTGTTGAATTCACCGCAAACGACTTTATTTATTTAGGATAAAAAACGTACTTTAATTGCTAAATAAAATACACTTTATATAGGCTATGAAAAAATTGTATTATTCTATGGGTGAGGTTAGCAAACTTACCAACCTTCCTCCCCATGTGCTTCGAAATTGGGAAAAAACCTATGCCGAACTAACTCCCAAAAAAAACAGTGCCGGAAATCGAGCCTATACCGACGAAGATTTAGCTTTGATATTTAAAATCAAACAACTCGTCGAGGATCAGAAATTTACCAGTGAAGGGGTTAAGCGTGTGCTCAAAGAGAGCGAACAACTGGCTCCTAAACAACCCCAATCGGCCATGACCCCAGAAATGAGAAAAGATTTAACAGAAGTAAAAATCTTTATGGAGCAGATGCTTCAGAAATTGTAGTTCGCTGAGTTAATATTAAAATATAAATAAAAAGTACACTCAACAATAAGGCCACTCCATTCAAATGGAGTACCTGAAGTAGGCCTGGCATGTGTAACCACTGCAATCCAACACCTACCAAGGTTTGAGAGAATACACCTAAGGGTATGGCCATTGCAAGTGTGATAAACACCTTATTTTCTCCTCGCTCATGGGTTTCAAGGCGTTTGAAATAACCAATAAAGCGGTAACTGAACCCTAGGGTCGTTAGTAATAAGATCCATGAGAAGCTCCTGTGTACTTTGTAGATCATTCCTAACTCATCAATCCAGAGATTTCTGTCGGGTGCCATTACTACATCTTTAATCGCATCAACCCCTTCTCTTACTTGGGTTCCCAAAATCATTTGTATGACAACCAATACCCCTAATGCGATACCGTAGTTTAAAAACTGACGTTTTTGCTGGTAATTAAGCCGAATACGTACAAACTCTTCCTTAGACTTAAAACTGGCATAGAGAAGCACCCCTACTATGATCATAGCCAAGATCATGTGCAGCGTAATAATACCGGTAGATAGTCCAGAGCGAACCACTTGACCTCCTAGCCAGGCTTGAAACAGCACCAATACCAACGCGATGAACGAGGATACGGTAACGCTAGGCTTGGTTTTTCGGTACCTTATGGAGCTTAAAAAATTAGCTGTGATGAAGAACCCCACCAAAACACCAATAAGACGGTTAATGTATTCTGTCCATGTTTTAAAGGCATTAAAGGTATCAAGATCAAAACCCGCTGGAACATCACTTACGTGCAAGGGTGGTATCCAAAGCCCATAACATTTGGGCCAGTCAGGACAGCCCAAGCCTGCTCCTGAAGCTCGTACAATACCACCAACCAGTATCAAAAATAAGGTAGCCGCTACTGTACTGATGGCAGTTTTTTGATAAAAATTCAACTTCATACCTGCTTCCGTTCTTTTAGGCTACAATTAAACTGATTATTCAGTATTTTTACACTATTCAAAAATACGCCTAAGAACATTTATTTGCTTGAATATCATCGAAAATAAGTTGTCTATTTCATCAAAATTTGGCGCTAAATTAGCCGATTACTATGCTTTAACAAAACCAGGTATCACCCTCACGGTATTAATTAGCATGGTCATGGGTTTTATCTTAGGCAGTCAAGGATCTGTAAATCCATTACTACTGATTCATGCCATCCTAGGTACCTATATGATTGCGGCTGGAACCGCAGCCCATAATCAGTTTCTAGAACGCGGATTAGACGGGCTCATGAATCGCACCAAATCTCGCCCCTTACCCACTCAAAGAATTTCACCAAATGAAGGTCGTATATTTTCAATGAGTCTCATTTTTACAGGTTTGGCGTACCTGGTTTTTCTAACCCATCCGATTGCTGGGCTGGTTTCGCTTGCAACTACCCTCATATATCTAAAAGCGTATACCCCTTTAAAACAGGTTACCGCCTTTAATATCTCCGTTGGAGCCATACCCGGTGCTCTTCCTCCGGTTGGTGGTTGGGCAGCGGCTACGGGAACCATTAGTGACCCGGGTATGTGGATTTTGTTTGGAATTGTATTCTTTTGGCAAATCCCTCACGTGATGGCCATAGCCTGGGTGTGCAAAGACGACTATTCTGGGGCAGGTTTTAAAATGCTACCAAAACACGACGAAAATGGTTTAAAAACTGCTTGGTATGGTTTGGTTTGTATCGTGTTATTATTTGGGGTTAATTATGCGTTATTTCACTTAGACTTTGCTAGTGAACTATTTTTGTACACCAGTGCTCTAGCTGGGTTCATTTTTCTTTTTTACGGGTTGAAATTTTTACAGAACCGATCTCATCAACGAGCTAGAGCCCTTATGTTTGCTTCCATTGCCTACTTACCTGTCATATGGTTCTTTCTAGGTTTAGATATACTTATTGGCAACATGTAAAGACTCAATACGTGAATAATATGATGTATACGACGCGAGATATTTCAGATACCTTAAAAGACACCTATGACTACTTGGCCATGCATGGAAGACATCTATTGGGTATTTGGATGCTTTTTGCGGCCCCCTTATTACTTTTGCATCACTTCCTCTTATCCAAACTCCCCCTTGAAAATGTTCAAGCTCTTATAGACTCAGGTGATTTTTGGATGCAATTAAGCACCCAAAATTCCATGAATGACCTGTTGGGTGGGTTGTACCCTGTGGTCTTGTTATCTGGAGTCATTACGCAAGCAACATCCATTATAATCGTCCTTGAACATGTAAAACGAACTCGAGAAGCCAACCACTTTGGTCCCGAAGACATCAGTAGTTTGGTTCCAAAAGTACTCTTGTTTTCTATAGTATATGCGTGTTTTTCGATTCTAATAGGGCTTTCTATTCTCTTTTTCATACTACCTTTTTTTATCATTGGCCCTAAATTATCTGTGGTATTTCAGGCTTATGTATTGGAAGATCGTTCATTCTCGGATAGTTTTGTGGATAGTTGGAAATTAACCAATTATCAATTTTGGCCAACTTTTGGGCTACTTTTGTTATTGATCCTTTTTGCATTTGTATATGGCTCCATCATAGAAATCCCTAACAGTTTTTTGCTCATCGCCTATGAGAATCTAGGATTGGATCAAGGAATTCTAGGAGAATTTCTCACAACCTTTAGTAGCGGTCTATTTACCGTGCTTAGCTCTTTAACCACGCTTGTATTTCAAATTGCATTAAGCTTTCATTATTTCAACTTGAAAGCGCGCAATAGCGACATGATCGTAGAATAATACTAGACAAGCTAGCGTATCAACAAATTTAGAAAGGCAAGAGCCTAAATCGAGTAGCCCTACTTAAAAGAGAGGTGGATAGGCTTTAGGGTTGGATTCACGAACCATATTATAGGCCGCTTGAATGATGTCTTCGGCGTTTGGTTTCGAAAAATAATCCCCATCCGAAGAGTATGCGGGCCTATGAGCTTTTGCAGAAAGACACACAGGAGCCGAATCCAAAAGATAAAACACCTGATGTACATCCATGAGTTGCTGAAGCATGTATGCTGTCGCTCCCCCGGGGACATCTTCATCGACAAGTAATAAGCGATTGGTTTTTGCCAAAGATTCCCTAATGATCCCGACAGTGTCGAATGGAAGAAGAGTTCGCGCGTCTATAAGCTCGACCTCTACACCCAGTTCCTTGAGCTCAGGAAGCACTGATTCGACTAAATTTAGGGTTGAACCATAGGATACAATAGTGATATGGTTGCCTTCGTGTACTACATTAGGAACTCCTAACGGAATGGTGAATTCACCGAAATTTTTTGGCCTAGCTTCTTTTATTCGATAGGCATTCAATGGTTCTACAACGATCGCAGGATCATCTCCCTTTAAAAGGGTATTATAGAAACCTGCGGCTTCGGTAAGATTTCGAGGTACACATAAATGCACCCCTCTTAAACTCCCTAAGAGCGCCGACATAGGAGAACCCGAGTGCCAGATTCCTTCTAAACGATGCCCTCTGGTTCGAATGATAACCGGGGATGCTTGCCCACCTTTGGTTCGATATCGCAAACTGGCCAAATCATCCGTAAGTACAAATAAGGCATAAAAAATGTAGTCCAAATATTGGATTTCAGGTATAGGTCGTAGTCCTCTAATCGCCATCCCAATTCCCTGACCTATAATGGTAGACTCTCGAATGCCTGTATCCATGACTCGATCCGCCCCAAATTCTTCCTGTAAGCCTTCAAGCCCCTTATTTACATCGCCCAAAGCCCCAACGTCTTCCCCAAAAGTAAGCAGTTCGGGATACTGTTTAAAAAGAGCTCTAAAATTGTCACGTACGATGATCCGACCATCTACCATTGCTGGTTTTTTATCATAAATAGGTGCTATTTCTGGCACTTTTAATGGAGACTTAGGCGTCTCGGAATACAGATGAGTGTGATACCGATCATGATTCAACGCCTGAACCTGATCTAACCAAGCCTGAAGGTGCTTTTTAGAGTCGGATTGTGTCGATCTTGTTTTCCTTAGCGCTTTGTGAATGCTCGAAATCACATCCTTGCGAATGGGGTTTGGCGTGGACTTCAACTTACGTATGATTGCTTCAAGGGCTGTACGTTGATTGTTGTCTGCCTCTGAAAGCTCACCCAAAAGCCTATTCAATAGTAAAAGCACATGATCACGCTCGGCTTTGATGGGTTGAATGTAGGCTTGCCAAGCATCTTGTTTCGCTTGAAGTGCGTCATGCTGAGCCGCTGACTCAATGGCATCTAATTCTTCTACTGTGGCAATTTTTTTTGCTAAAATCCATTTTCTAAACTGAAGTAAGCAGCAATATTCAGCCTCCCACTCCAAACGCTCTTTGGTTTTATAACGCTCATGAGAACCCGAGCTAGAGTGCCCCAAAGGCTGAGTTAATTCTTCAACATGAATAAGTACGGGAATATGTTCATTTCGAGCAAGTTCGACGGCGTGTTCATAGGTAGCTACCAAGTCTTCATAATCCCACCCTTTAACGGTGATGATTTCAATGCCATCTAATGTTGAACTGCGCTGTAGACCGCTTAAGGCTTCAGAAATACTTTCTTTGGTGGTCTGGAATTTTTTTGGCACACTAATACCGTATCCATCATCCCAAACCGATATTACCGCTGGTACTTGCAAAACACCTAAGGTATTCATGGTTTCCCAAAAGACGCCTTCAGAAGTACTTGCATCTCCAATGGTTCCAAACACCACCTCGTTTCCAACATTAGAAAACCTTCGCCATTCTTCGGTTTGAAGACTCTTTTGATTTCGATAGATTTTTGAGGCATGTGCAAGACCAGCAATCCTTGCCATTTGCCCAGCCGTTGGCGATATACCCGAAACCGTATTCTTGTTATCTACCTGTTTTATCCATGCACCCTGATCGTCCACAAAGCGTGAGCCAAAGTGTGCGTTCATTTGCCGACCCGCTGAAAAAGGATCAAAAGCAACATCCGGATGAGCATATAATTGGGCAAAAAACTGCTCTATGGTCGCTTCTCCTATAGCAAACATAAAGGTTTGGTCACGATAATACCCACTCCTGAAATCTCCAGGCTGAAATGCCTTGGCCATAGCAAGTTGAGGAAGTTCCTTACCATCACCAAAAATACCAAACTTAGCTTTTCCTGATAGTACCTCTTTTCTACCCACAAGAGACACATGCCTACTCAACCAACCTAAGGAATAGTCGGCAAGAATCTCCTCTTTCTTTTTCTTCGAAAAACGAGAACGCTTTTGTTGAGTAGATGTTTCAGACATTGTTTAGCTAAAAAGTGGATTGCACACAGGCATTTGTTAGAGCCTCTTATATGATGACCCTTTCAATATAACGCACAGCTTGCAACGATAAAAGTCTTTTAGATGACTATTCTGTAAAACCACCTAAGGTCATCTTCATGGGATCTAGTGCGGCTTGGAGCTCTTGGTCGCTAAGATTGGTCATCTCTTTAGCCACTTCGAAAAGAGGCCTGTTTTCAGCATAGGCCTTTTTGGCAATTTTAGCCGCCAAATCATAACCAATGAGCGGATTAAGCGCCGTGACTAAAATCGGATTCCTTCCCACTTTATCGGCAATAACATCTTCCCTTACCTTAAGGAGAGACACCGATTTATCTGCGAAATTACGGGCCGCATTGGCTAAGATCTGAATAGACTGCAACAGATTGTGGGCGACAACCGGCAACATAACATTTAGTTCAAAATTACCCGATTGACCTGCCACAGTTATGGTGGTATCGTTGCCGATTACTTGAGCACAAACCATCGCCACAGACTCCTCAATTACGGGGTTTACCTTACCTGGCATGATCGATGACCCTGGCTGAAGGGCGGCTAGTTGAACTTCGCCTAAACCGCTGTTTGGTCCGGAATTCATCCAACGTAAATCATTAGCCATTTTCATCATACCCACGGCAATCGTCTTGAGTTGAGCACTCATTTCCACAGGGGCATCAACCGTAGCCTGAGCTTCAAAATGATTTTCAGCCTCCTTAAAGGCACATCCTGTTTCAGACGCCACTTCTTTAGCAAACAGTTCACCAAATTTAGCATCGGTATTAATTCCCGTTCCTACGGCAGTTCCACCTTGTGGTAACTCAGTTAAACGCACAAGCGCATCGGTTATTCGATCCATACCCAATCGTAGTTGCCGGGAATATCCACTAAACTGCTGAGCAATGGTAACCGGCATAGCATCCATTAGATGTGTTCGACCTGTTTTTACAACATGAGCATATTCGGCTCCTTTCGCATCAAAAGCCTCGGCCAAATAGGCTAAAGCAGGTATCAATTCTTGCTGAATGTAGACTACCGAGGAAATCCTTATGGCCGTAGGTATAACGTCATTAGAACTCTGACCAAAATTAACGTGATCATTCGGATGGACCGGTGTTTGTAAGTTAGGATGCTTCTCGTTAGCAACATGTGATATAACCTCATTGGTGTTCATATTGCTAGAGGTGCCCGATCCCGTTTGAAAAATATCAATCACAAATTGATCGTCTAGAGATCCATCAATAACTTGATCACATGCCTGTTGGATGGCTAAGGATACCTCAGTATCCAACAAATTAAGACCAGCATTGGCTTTGGCTGCCGACTTTTTAATGATACCCAAAGCTTGAATAAAAGCACGATTAAACCCAATCCCACTAATGGGGAAATTATCGGCTGCACGCTGCGTTTGTGCTCCATATTTAGCGTTTTGAGGGACTTTGACTTCCCCCATAGAATCTTTTTCTATTCGAAACATGCTTAATTATGTGATGTATTTATACTTCTAGTTTTTTTGCATACATGCGGTATCGTTTATCGATACGTGCACCCAATCGCTCGGCCACATGAATCATCTCGGTATTATTGTCCAAAACCCAACTCAACTCAGATTCTACATATTTTCTAACGAGGGCATTTTCTATGGTTCTTTGATGAAATAATGCATCGATTCCCTTTCCTTGGTATTCGGGTAGTATACCCATAAGAGCCGTTCTGATGCGATTGATTTTTCGTTTTCCCCATAAGAATTTGATAAATCCAAAAGGCAGCAGGTTACCGTTCATGGTTTTGAAAACCTGATTTAAATCTGGTAGAGCAATAGAAAAACCAACCGGTTTACCATCCCATTCAGCAATATGTGCAAAATCTTCATCCAGAATCATTTTGAATTCTTTGGCTAGACCTGTTAACTCTTCTAAGGTTAAGGGTAAAAATCCCCAGTTATCCTTCCAAGCCTCATTGTAAATATCACGGACAATTTTTACTTCTTCAGAAATTCTCTTTAATGAAACCGGGCGTATGGTAATCTCCGGATATCGGCGCATAATCATAGATTTCGCTTTTCTCATACGATCAAAATCTACGCTGCTCTTATCCACTACAAATGCTAGAAGATCTCGAACCCCTGTATATCCGGCATTCAGAGCCAATTTCTCGTAATAGGGTTTGGAATAAGCCATCATGATGTAAGGATACTTATCAAAGCCATCGACCAGAAATCCCAAAACATCCATCATCCCTGGATTTGTTGGGCCTAAGACTTCTTCCACCCCTTGTTCCTTCAGCCAGTCTTCGGCCACTCTAAACATTAAATCAGCCGTAGGTTGGTGATCAATGCATTCAAAAAAAGCGAAGTGACCCGTATTCAAACCATGCTGCTTATTGAAGCGATCATCTACAACAGCAGCTATTCTACCAGCCGGTTTGCCGTTGTGTTCGGCTAAAAACATGGCCATTTTGGCCTGCTTAAAAAAAGGGTTTTTATCGGTATCTATGAGTTTTTTCTGCTCGGATCGTAAGGGGGGAACAAAAAATCCATCCGTGGCATAATGCCGATAGGGAAATTCTATAAATTCCTTCTTTTCTAGATCGGAACTTACAAAGGTAATACCACTCGAAGCCATAAACTCACCTACGAGACCAGAGAATTTCCATTCTGATCAATGATTCCGTGTTTGATACCCACTTTTCGGAAAGCCTCTAGAATTCTATCGAGATGCTCATCGGTGTGAGAAGCCATATAGCTGGTCCTAAGTAGTGATTGGCCTGCAGGCACCGCAGGTGGAATCACCGCATTGGCATAAACACCCGCTTCGAATAGATCTTTCCAAAATTGGAAACACATCATCATTTCACCAATCACAATGGGAATAATTGGTGTTTCGGACGTCCAAACATTAAAACCTAAATTTCGAAGCTCTGTTCGCATGTAGGTTGAAATTTCATTCAACCGACTCAATCTCCAAGGCTCTTCTTCCATGATGTCCATGGCCTTTAAAACAGTAGCCACATTGGCAGGAGGCATAGAGGCACTAAAAATATGTGCGGGTGAATGATGTCGAATATATTCGATTACCTCTCGTTTACCAACCAAAAAGCCTCCAAGAGAGGCGAAGGATTTAGAGAAGGTACCACTTACCAAATCAACCTCATCTAAACGACCAAAAGTAGAGGCCGAACCTCTTCCTCCATCCCCAATAACACCCACAGCATGGGCATCATCTAAATACAAACGAGCGCCAAATTCCTGAGCGAGATCAATGAGTTCGGGTATTTTTGCAAGAGTGCCGGACATGGAGAATACTCCATCACTAATAATAATCTTACCCGCTTCTGGATCCGCCTTTTCTAAAAGACGTCGAAGATGATCCATATCATTATGCTGATATCTCATCGTCTTAGCGACCGAACACTGAGTTCCTACTACAATACATGCATGATTGTCTTTATCGGAGAATATAATGTCATTACGACCAGCAATCGTTTGTATGGAGCCTTCGTTGGTTTGATAACCAGTACTAAATAGCACACACGACTCTTTTTGCATGAAGGTTGCTAGGCGTTCTTCCAATTCGATGTGAATATCAAGCGTTCCATTTAAATAGCGAGAGCCTGTGCAACCAGTCCCGTACTTTACCAATGCGTCTTTGGCCGCTTCAATCGTTCTGGGATCATTGGTCAATCCCAAATAGTTATTGGAACCTGCCATAATCACTTCATTGCCTTCAATCTCAACAATGGTACCATCCGTTGCTTCTAATGGCTTAAAGTAGGGGTATAAACCCATTGCCTTGACCTCGTCTGCCTTGGTGTACCCAAAGGCCTTCTCAAAGATATCTGACCGTACTAAAGGGGTTGTTTCAGCCATTAACTAAAATTCAGTTAGGTGGTAAATGTTGTAATATAATTAGTCTACACAAGGTATCAAATAAAGCTGCGTGCTTCGTGCTGATCTCGAGTATCGTTTTACACGTGAACTATCTTATGAAACTTGGTAAAGATACTGAATATATTGCTTCGTCACCTTATCCCAAGTGAATTTTTCCCAAACGTTTGTAAAAGCCCGATAAGCTAATTGCTCAGGCTTGTCTGCCTTTAAGACTTCATCCAAGTAGTTGAGGTACCCAGTACAATCTTTGGTGGGTACTTTAAACCCATTCACACCCTGCTCCACTACATCTCGCATGCCTTCTAAATCGGCACATACGACGGGTGTGAAATGAAGATTAGCCTCTAATAAAACAATACCAAATCCCTCCATATCGCCAGCAACGGGTATGTTAGGCATCACAAAAACATCTGAAGCGGCATAAGCATAGTGCACCAAATCATCGGGTTGCCGGCCCAATAGATGAACCTTGATCTTTTTTTCCTCAAAGAACGAAGCTTTTTGCTCTAAAATGCGCTCAATTTCCTCCTTTTCCGGGCCATCCCCTATGAGTATGTAGGTACATGGATACTTTACTTTAGGCAGTACATGCTCTATAAACCAGGCATGCCCTTTCCTTTTCACCTGCCTGCCTACAGATAACAACAACGGAGCCGATCCAAATGTCACACCCAGACGATTTTCTAAGTCGGTCCTAGCAGAGGCTTTTAGAGCCTTAATTTTACTCATGGCCTTCTCTTCCGGCATCTCTAGAACCTGCTTGACCTTCTGCGCCGACCAGTCACCTTCATGGTCTGTTAAAAGCTCATGCACATCGATGCCATTTGGCAGAGCCACCCCCTTCTCGGGTGGCATACCTCGTTGAATACAAGCCTCTCGAGTAGCCGATGAAACCGAAATCACGCCGTCTATTGCATCAAAAATCTTGCGAATGTGTTGCTGATACCATCCATAAGGCATGGTTACGTCCTGACCATGATTAATGGTAATCATAGGAACCGGTATGCGTTTTCTAAGCCAGCGAGACAGGCTAGCGGTTACCATCGACGAAAAAAGAATCACATCCGGTTTCCACTCCCTTTCAACCCGAGGAAGTAGAAAATATAGTCTCATCAAAAAACCTAGCGTCTTTAGCTCAATTCCTTTCCAAGAAGTTTTCTGAACAATCCGCCGAATTTGGACCGTTGAATCCTGAGCAAGAGAGTCGGACAATTGCATACTCACTCGCTGCATACCGCCCATATTCTCAAGAGGAGCATGATCGGGCGGATGCGAATGAGAAACGTACAGTATCCTCAGTGGCTTCTTAGATGCTTCGAAGTGTTGATGATCCAGACTCATCCGTTCTTGAGTTTATGTTTTTGAGCGCATTCATCCAACACCTGGTAATAGTCTTGAATCAAAGCCTGGTTGATGGCACTCCACTGATAACTCATGGCCATGGAACGGGAATGTTCGGCCATCTGAGCCCTAAGTTTCGTATCGGCCACCATTTCCTGTAGTTTGGAGGTGAACTCCGGTACATTACCTGGATGCGCCAGAAAACCATTTTTCCCATCGACCACCAGAGAGCGGGAACCTATGGCGTTGGCAACCAAACAGGGCAAGCCACTGGCCATGGCTTCCAATGTCACATTTCCAAAGGTTTCTGTAAATGATGGAAACAAAAAGATGTCCGAACTCGCGTACGCTCTTGAGAGATCTTCACCCGCACAAAATCCAGTGAAAATTCCGTTGGGCAACAATTTTTGAGCCTCCTTTTTGGCAGGTCCATCACCCACCACCATAGCTCGCAGCTTAGGGAACTTCTTCTGAAGGGCACTCACGCTATCGATATACGTGCGTAATTCTTTCTCCCACACTAAACGTGAAACAAAACTTACCACCAGTTCGTCATCGGCAATCCCCACCGAGCGACGCCACTGCATGTCTCTTTTTTTCGGGTTGAAACTATCCGTGTCTATTCCTCGAGCCCATATTTTCATATGACCATGGATCTGTTCCCGAGCCAACTCATCAATCATCGATTGTGTGGGCACGTAAGTTCGCTCACATTGAGGGTAAAACCATTGCATCATTTTCTTAAAGGGCCATTTTACAGGGCCTAAAAACAACTTATAGTAATCTACATAACTCAAAAAGTGTGTGTGATAGGAACTCACTACGGGAACACCATGCTTTTTAGCCCATTTTAACGCCCCAATGCCCAAACCATCGGGTGTGGCAATATGTATCAGGTCAGGCTTAAACGCTTCGAGGGTTTGCCGATCCTTCTTAGGAAAATGTGTGGCCACACGATATTCTTTTCGACCGGGTACAGGCATGGATATAGAAGGTGTAACGATCAACTCACCTTCATGAGGAACTATGACAGGATGTTGGCTACTAGGCGCAAAAATTTTTACATCGATCGAGCTCTGTAATAGGTGATGAACCAGGCGATTGAGAGTTAGAGCTACTCCATCTCGGATGTGGTTATAATTGCCAGTAAAGAGGGCAACTTTAAGTGGTTTCATTCGACCGTAATGTGTGAATTATCGACTAGCAAAGAACTTGTAATGGACCGTTTACAAGCCGATGGCTACTTTGTATTTTGCTTCTTTGTATTATGTTAGTGTAGCGGGGAAAACACATGCTATTCACTCGATGGACTAACAACTCCTAAATATACACATTTATGAAAGCCTTTGTTACTGGTGGAACCGGTTTTGTTGGAAGTCATTTGGTAGAATCCCTTCTCTCCAACCCCAGCGTTGAGGAGACCAAAGTGCTCATACGAAGTCAAGAGAAGTGGCTAGAAGGTCTGGCCTATTCCCCTGTTCATGGAAACCTAGAACACATTGATGCTGTTGGGCAACATCTTGAAGGTATCGATGTTCTGTTTCACTGTGCAGCTCTGTTACATGCCCCTAATCTGGAACACTTCATTCGGGCCAATGTGGAGGCAACACTTCGATTGGTTGAAATGGCTGTGGAATCCGGGGTACATAACATAGTCATACTTTCTTCTCTTGCGGCAGTAGGCCCCTCCAATGCCGATGCCGATGCGCTTACCGAACGCTCACCGATGAGGCCCATTAGTAACTATGGCCGTTCTAAAATGATGATGGAAGAAGGTTTACAAAAACTAGTCAGCAGCACCGAACAAAACCCAAAACTAAGTATCAAAATTCTCAGACCTCCTGCGGTATATGGACCCCGTGAAACCGATATTTTTGGTCTATTTAAAGCCTTAAATAGGAGAATAGCCCCGGTTATTGGCCCTTTCAAGCAGAAAAATCTATCACTTATTCATGTACATGATCTGGTTGAGGGTATGGGCAAAAGTATGCATTGTAAGACCCCAGGGGTGCACAGCTATTTTGTGGGTGGTCCTGAAAATGCCTATTCATGGGAAGAAATTTTTATGAGATGTTCGTCTATTTTGGGCAAAAGCTATCTAAAAATCCCCATACCCAACGCTCTTTTGTTTGGTATTGCGAGAGTATCGGAACTTACCGCGCCTTTGGTTCAACGCTATCCTGCCCTAAACGTTGAAAAAGCCAATGAATTGAGCCAAAATTGGGTCTGCAGCTCGGAAAAAGCCAAGCGGGAATGGGACTATTCCCCTTCCATAGGTCTTGAAGCTGGTTTAGCGAATACCTTAGATTGGTACAAAAAACAAGGCTGGTTATCGTGATTTAACCCCTATTGAGTGTAAAAGAATTAGTACCTTTGATTATGGATCAAAAAAATTTCATCCCCACCCTATTTGTCGTACTGGGGCTTATACCCTATCTCTACAGCTCTGCCCTTTGGGCGCAAGCTTCGACTGAGGATTCTAAGGTGGACTCATCCGGTCCGCTGTTGTCTGAAGAAACGATTCCAACGGTTGAGTTAATTTCAGAGATGAACATTCCCAACGTTCGGACCATTTCTGCCAGCGCAAGCCATCTCTATGTCTTGTCCGAAAGCGAGGGATTGGCTGTGTTTCGCATTCAACCCGAAAAAAAATCACAGTGGTTGTATACCAACGATGGGATGCAAAAAAGAGGTACGGTGATTGAAAGTGACATCCGCTTCGCGTACTTATATGGTAATGGTAATCGATTAACCGTTCTCGAACCCACCTCGGTGCTGGGCGTCTATTCATCAACCTTTTTGGATAGAGAACCATTAGGGGTCGCTAGGATACGTAATTATGTGTATTTGGCAATGGGTGGCCAAGGTTTAGGCGTCTTGGATTTAAGCAATCCTGAAAGTTTTGATACGGAGATGCAACTTATTGCTCATGAACAACTAAAGAGGGATGCTGTATTGGATTTGGCTTCTGTACCCAACTCCCATCAACTGTTTGTGCTTACCCCTGGAAATCTGCATCATTTTAGCTGGCCTTCGGATCAAGATACCTTGAAGTGGGTAAACAGCATCGGTATTGACCCACGTATAGAATCCCTACATTTAATTGGAAATACATTCTATGGTTCCAGTGTCAATGGACTTGTATTTCAGATCACCGCAGAAGGCTCGAATGCCATGGACATTTCCTTGGGTGCCCCAATAAGCACCATTGCACGGTTCAAAGGCGAATGGTTTCTTCAAGTCGAAGATAAGGGTGAAGCCGAATTGTGGCGATATCATCCATCCAAAGGACTTAGAAGATGGAAAAAAGATTCGCAAGCCAATTATTTACTCAGTGGAAACGACGCTCAGCTCTGGTTGCATGAATTTGGTTTAGTTGGGCAAGTTAGAGATGAGACATCCCGTATTTCTATCGATTGGGACACTCAATCTGTGGCGCCGGATTCGACCAAGACGGTACGTACCAATGGCTCAAGTTTACCTACCACTCTATCCATTGTTCCTTATGCACCGCAAGTAGTTCCCTATCCTTATCCTGTGCTCTTAGGAGTGGCTACTCAAGAAAACTGGCCGAAAGAAGCGGTGCGGTTCAGTGTAAAAGATGCTCCTGCTGGATTACAAATAAAAAGTAGCGGTATTTATTGGCAACCCCAATTCAATCAAATAGGAATGCACCGCTTTCAAATCATTGCCAGTACCTCCAATGGATTGGTTGATAGCACCTTCATACAGGTAGATATTCCAAGTTTTAATGCTCCTCCTAGAATGAGCCCCATACGCACCAGCACATTAGTGATGGGTGACGCCTATTCCGTTCGATACACAGCTTTAGATCCTGAGTCTCGACATCAAGGCGCTTCCTTGGTACGATTTTTGGGAGTAGATTTACCAGAAGGTGCACAAATGGATGAGAAAACAGGATTATTGGAATGGACGCCAAAAGAGAAAGACCTAGGAAAACATCGCTTCAAAATCATTGCCACCGATGCTCTTGGAGCAGCTAGCTCAGTGGAGGTGGAGCTACAGGTCATCGATCTTCCCAGAGACAATGAATGATCCTATCGTCGAGTATTCTCCAAACATTTCAGATTTACTCCAATGGTATCATAGAGAGCATCGGCCTATGCCATGGCGGGAGACTAAAAATCCCTATTACATATGGATATCGGAAATTATGCTCCAGCAAACTCGGGTAGATCAAGCTCTTCCCTACTTTGAGCGTTTTATTCATGCCTTTCCAACGGTCGAGTCTTTGGCACGAGCCGATCAACAAGAGGTGCTTATGCTTTGGGAAGGATTGGGCTATTATAGTCGAGCTCGCAATATTCACAAAGCCGCCAAGCAAATTTTGAGTGAATGTGAAGGTTCGTTACCTCCCGATTATGAAGCACTACGTTCTCTTCCCGGTATTGGACCCTATACCGCAGCTGCCATAGCAAGTATTGCCTTTAAGCTGGAGCATGCGGTTATGGATGGTAATGTGATTCGAGTGGTCAGTAGGTACATCGGTCTCGAAGAGGATACTCGAAAAAATGCTACTCGATCACGTATTCAAAAGGTGGTTGATGAGTGGATTATTGGACACCCACCCGATGACTTCAATCAAGCGATTATGGAGTTGGGAGCGACTGTATGCACTCCGCATAAACCCGCTTGTGAACACTGCCCACTTTCCGCCCAATGTGTGGCCTTTACCCAGTCAAAAACAGAGCGAATTCCCTATGCATCCAAAAAAGCTAAGCGGCCTCATCATCACATTTCGGTTGCTATTATAAGAAATGAGCAGAACCAATTACTCATTGCTCAACGACCAGAAGAGGCTATGCTTGGGGGGTTGTGGGAATTTCCAGGAGGGAAACAAGAAGCAGGAGAAAGCAGCGAAGAAGCCCTTATACGTGAAATAAAGGAAGAATTAGGGGTAGAAATCACCATTCTCCACAAATTCATGCAACTCGATCATGCCTACTCGCATTTCACGATACATATGACCGCGTATTTGTGCGCACAAGTAGATGCTTCCGCTACACCAGAACCAAAAGCCAGCCAGCAAATACGATGGATTTCGATCGATGAACTCACCCACTATCCTTTTCCAAAAGCAAACCGTCTTCTAACCTTAGCCTTGATCGATGAGTTTGCGTAAAGGATCTCGAAAACAACTACTAAAGTTAAAGCCTAGTTTGGATGAATGGGTGTACAGAATGGAACAACCAGCGTACATTGACTCGGATCCCATTCAATTTTTACATGCCTTTCAAGATGCCAATGATATCAATGTAGCGGGTTTTTTTACCGCTACAATGGCATGGGGAAAACGGTCCATTGTCATCGCAAAAGTCGATGATTTTCTCTCAAGGATGTCCTACAAACCTGTGGAATTTATTGGGAATTTCACAGAAAGTGATTTCGAATACCTAAAAGGATTCAAGCATCGAACATTTAATGATGAAGACATGTATTGGTTAATTAAAACCATCCAATCCATTCTTAAAAAACACCTAAGTTTTGAGTCATTTTGGATGGAGTGTTACCAAGAATCCAAACGACATAACCGTCCGTTAATGGGGGTTTTTCACGAGAAATTTTTCTCGTTTTACCCCGAAATTCCAGCTAGAACCAGAAGACACCTCTCAAATCCAGAAAAAGGCGGGTCCTGTAAAAGGCTCTACATGTATCTACGTTGGACCTTACGTGGTGGGCCAGTGGATCTTAAGAGTATGAGTTTTATGGACACATCCGAAATATATATCCCATTGGATGTTCATGTAGCCCGTCAAAGTAGAATATTAGGACTTATTACACGCCGTCAGAATGATTGGAAGGCCGTATTGGAACTACAGAAAGAGCTCGTTTTCCTGGACCCTAAAGACCCCTCAAAGTACGATTATGCACTATTTGGTCTGGGACTTAATCCGGAATGGCTGGAATCGAAGTGGATCTTAAACCATAGTGATTAAGGTTTACAGAAGCTTTTTATGGTATTAGAAATCATTTCACCCTCTCTTAATTCTTTCACTCTAGCTCAAAAACCTGTATATTCTATACTCTCAATAATGAGAAATAATAAAATGAAAGGAAGTGAGACTCAATGCTAGGCGTTGAAGTTAAAGACAACGAAAGCGTTGAACGCGCGATTAATCGTTTCAAAAAGATGGTGACTCGTTCTCGTATTCTTAACGAATATAAGGACCGTCAACAGTTCACCAAACCATCTATTGAACGACGGGAAGCCATGAAAAAGGCCGTCCGTGAGCAGCGTCGACGTCAAAGAGAAAACTTCTAGTTTCTCCACCGATTGTTTATCACATCAAAAAAACCCTGGTCTAACCGGGGTTTTTTTTGCCCTGAACCCATCTGGAATTCTGCTTGTTTACCCCCGCGCCAAAGACTTCACCATATCGGAAAGCTGAGGTTTACTACCTTTCTCCATAGGTTGATAGCCTTGGGAATAACCTAATTTTTGGGCTTCCTTTAACCTACGATCTAATTGAGCTACTTTTCGCAACTCTCCCCCTAGACCTATTTCTGATAACCACATTTCCTGGTGATTCAAGGGAGTATCGATAAGTGAAGAAACCAAGGCCATGCATAAGGCTAAATCGGCAGCAGGATCTTTAATTTTAAAGCCCCCAGCCACATTTACATAGACATCCTTATCCGAGAATCGAAAACCGGTTCGCTTTTCCAATACCGCTAATAATAACAGAACTCGATTTCTATCCATTCCGCTTACGGTTCGCTGTGGTGTTCCATATGCGCTAGGACTGACCAAGGCTTGAATTTCAATGAGTATGGGTCGCGACCCTTCCAAAACACAACTGATGGCACTCCCTGATATGGCATCGTTGCGTTCCGACAAAAAATACGCCGATGGATTGCTCACCTCTTGTAGACCGTCCGATTTCATTTCAAACACGCCAACTTCATGCGCCGGTCCAAATCGATTTTTGATACTTCGTAGTAAGCGGTAGCTGTACTGTTCGTCCCCCTCGAACTGCAACACCGTATCGACCATATGTTCCAAAACTCTAGGGCCGGCCAAATCTCCCTCTTTGGTGATATGGCCGATGATCATAATGGCCAATTGAGATTTTTTTGCTAGCTGCTGAAGTAAAGCCGCACATTCTTTCACTTGTTGAACACTACCCGGCATGCTGCTGAGTTCATCTCTGTATACCGTTTGAATAGAATCTACAATCAGAAGATCAGGGCTCAGTTTTTGTGCTTGTTGAATAATAGCTTCAACCCGAGTTTCATTGATAAGCCAAAGATTTTCGGATTGAACCCCCATTCTCTCCGCTCGCTGTTTGATCTGCATCACCGATTCTTCACCAGCACAGTATAAAATTTTCAACCTCTCGTTTGCCTTCGCAATTTGTAAGGTGAGCGTGCTTTTACCCACTCCAGGAGCCCCACCCAACAAGACATAGGAACCTCTCATACATCCGCCCCCTAACACGCGGTCCAATTCTTCTATTTTCGTCTGAAAACGACTTTCAGCTTCGGATTGGATATCTGCGAGTTTCTGAGGTTGTTCGGACGTAATGGATTCCAGACCTTTGATTTTTGCTTTGTGGGTTTTACTGGTTGAAGCCATCCGAGTTTCTTCAACAAAACTGTTCCATTCTTTACAGCCAGGGCAACTCCCTAACCATTTAGGGGACTCGTGTCCACATGAACTACAAATGTACAATTGCTGGGTTTTCGCCATGCTTTTTAATGAATAACTTACTAACTGATTACGAACGTTTTAGGTCATGTACCTCTCGATTTACATACCATGTAGACGCCATCATACCGAAAGCAATGGTAATGTAATAGCTAATGATTCTCCACAGAAATAGCGCTAAGCCAATAAAGGCTTCACGTGAAATCAGGGGGCCTTGGAAGAGTACAAAAAGACCTTCTACACCTCCACTTCCACCCGGTGTGGGGACCACTAAAAAAGCCAAGTTCATAGCCAAACTTCTGAGAACCGATAACAATTCAGGGGCTGGTAATAAACTTAAAATAACGATGGGCGCTAGGGCTATACGCGCCAACCAGGACATGGTTGAATAATAAAATGCTTGCAGAATAAACCTTAAGGGTTTGGCCTTTAACTGATGGGCATACTGTTCAAGGTTTAAGGCCTCACGATCTATATTATCTCGATAACTCTTGAGAAATGGCAGTTTTGCAACCCATTTTATGATTTTGGAAATGGCAGCGGGGTTAATAAGTACCCCATAGGCCAAGACGGTAGCATATGAGAGAAGTGCAACATAGAGGACCAGCATGGAGGCTTCACCTAAGAAACCCACTTCTGGAGGCACCACATCAAAGTAAATGCCTGCAAAAAGTAGTATTGGGATAGCAATGGCGAACCAAATTTGATCCAATAAAACACTATATAATATAATAGCTGTGGATTCGCCCAATTTAAGACCTTCTTTGGTCATAGCATAGGTTGCCATTGGAGCGCCGCCAATGGTCGATGGAGTAACGGCTGAGGTGAAGTCCCAGCTTAACTGAACGCGAAATGCACCCCACCAACTGATGGTTTTTTCTGATAGAAAGCGAATTTTAGCCGCTGAAAACCAAACCCTTAGAAAGGACACCACTAGGGCAATGACAAGCCCCGGAAGCCGTTTAGGGGCCAAATAATCCAATATACCAGGAGTATAGGTGTACCAAACAACCCCAGCCATGGTAAGAACACTCAAAGAAATAGAAAAAATCAGATATTTTTTTGAAATAATCTGATTGGGACTATCCAATGTCTTGTTGTTTTGGTTCATACTATAGTATAAAAAAAAGCCTTGCAGAAACCCTACAAGGCTAAAAAAAATAACCTAAGGCGTAAGCACCATTAGGCGATGGTTACGTCTTCATTTAAGTAGACATCCTGTATCATTTGAAGTAGCTTAACCCCTTCTCCTAAAGGACGTTGAAAGGCTTTTCTTCCACTTATCAATCCCATTCCACCGGCTCTCTTGTTGATAACAGCAGTTTTTACCGCATCAGCAAAATCATTGGAACCAGAAGCTCCACCTGAGTTAATGAGACCAGCTCGGCCCATAAATGAGTTAATGACTTGATAACGTGTTAGATCGATTGGGTGATCCGTCGTTAATTCAGTATAAATCCTATCATCAAGTTTACCGTACGATGAATTACCCGAATTTAATGCTTTATACCCTCCATTATTGGTGGGCTGCTTTTGCTTAACGATGTCGGCTCCAATAGTCGTACCAATGTGGTTCGCTTGACCTGTTAAATCCGCAGAGGTGTGATAATCCACTCCATCTACTTTGAACGCATCATTTCGTGTGTAGCACCAAAGAATAGTGGCCATGCCTAATTCATGAGCATAAGCAAAAGCTTGAGCTACTTCTTGAATTTGACGTGCCGACTCAGCAGAACCAAAATAAATCGTAGCACCGACCGCTGCAGCTCCCATATCATACGCCTGATCAATAGTTCCATACATAATTTGATCAAAGGTATTTGGGTAAGTCAACAATTCATTGTGATTTATTTTAACAATGAAAGGGATTTTGTGTGCATACTTTCTAGAAACAGAACGTAGTGCTCCAAAAGTTGATGCAACTCCATTACAACCCGATTCTATGGCAAGCTTGACAATATTTTCTGGGTCAAAATAATCTGGGTTCTTCGCAAATGAAGCACCTGCCGAGTGCTCAATACCCTGATCTACAGGTAGTATAGAAAGGTATCCTGTACCTCCTAAACGTCCTGAATCCATGAGCCATTGTAGGTTACCTAAAACTCGGTTATTACGGTCAGAATGATACCAAACCTGATCTACATAATCAGAAGTAGGCAAAATTAACTGATCTTTACTAACTGTTTTACTGATATGATTGAGAAGGTACTCCGACTCATCTCCTAGTAATTCTTCAATCTTCGATGTATCCATGAGTGTTTGTTTATCTAATTGTACTGTAAAGATCCAAAATATAGTGGTATTACCATCAAATGACTAACAAAATTCACACTTAGACTTTGGTATGCAAAGTTCATTGGATATTCTAATCCAACTAATTTGTATCTTTGTGTATGAGTTCACAAACACTGTTTCAGAATTTGTTCAAGAACACGACGAAACCTTTGTTCTTAGCACCGATGGAAGATGTCTCTGATGCTCCTTTCCGTCAAATTTGTCGAAATATGGGAGCCGATATGGTATTTACTGAATTTATTAGTTCAGAAGCCCTTATCAGAGACTCCGATATCGCCATGCATAAAATGACCTTCCACGAAAAAGAGCGTCCGCTGGGTATTCAAATTTTTGGAGGCAGAGAGGAAGCTATGTACGGTGCAGCTAAAGTAGCTGAACAGAGTAATCCAGATGTAGTAGACATTAATTTTGGATGTCCCGTTTATAAGGTGGTTAACAAAGGTGCTGGTGCGGCTTGTTTAAAAGATCTCGATATGATGGAACGTATGGCTGGGACCGTAGTTGATGCCGTGGATTCTAAACCTGTGACGGTGAAAACCAGGCTAGGTTGGGATGAATCTACCATAAGAATTCAAGAGGTTGCGCTTATGCTGCAATCGGTTGGCGTTCGTGCCCTGACGGTCCATGCACGGACCAGAGCTCAAAAGTACAAAGGAGAGGCCGATTGGACTTGGCTAAAAAAATTAAAAGATACACCGGGTCTTCATATTCCTATTATTGGTAACGGCGATGTAACCAGCCCGGAAAAAGCTTTGCAACTTTTTGAAACTACTGGGGTTGACGCCGTGATGATTGGCAGAGGTGCCATTGGCAATCCTTGGATCTTTAAACAGTGTCGAAATTATCTAGAATATGGTGATTATGAGCCCACCATATCACTCCAAGAACGCCTAGAAGTTTGCGCGGAACAACTAAGGCTATCTGTTGAACACCAAGGCGAGCACTATGGGGTTATTATTATGAAAAAACACTATGGCCAATACCTGAAAGGAATTCGTAACGGTAAGAAATTACGTTTAGATCTTATGCAATTCGATACTATGGAACCAATTCTGGAGCGATTACTAAATTTCCAGGAAGAAGAATATTTTTTTGTAAGCGGTTAGAGGTACGCTCTGTTCAAATAAGGTTTCAGAACTTCAGGAACGTGAACTCTTCCATTTTCAGTCTGATAAGCTTCAAGCACAGCGGCAAGCACACGTGGCAAGGCCAAACCTGAACCATTAAGAGTGTGTAGAATTTCAGTCTCTTTTTCTGCCTTACGATATCTGAGTTGCATTCTTCTCGCTTGAAAGGCTTCAAAGTTAGAACAAGAGCTAACTTCGAGCCAAAGTTCTTGGCCGGGGCTCCATACTTCTATGTCATATTTCTTTGACTGTGTAAATCCCATGTCCCCCGTACACATAAGAAGGGTTCTGTAGGGTAAGTTGAGTTTTTGGAGTAATTGTTCTACATGCTCTCGAAGCTGTTCTAAACAATCGTAGGAATCTTCAGGTTTTACAAAATGAACAAGTTCTACTTTATCGAACTGATGAAGGCGATTGAGTCCCCGAACATCTTTACCATATGAGCCTGCTTCCCTTCTCCAACAAGGGGTATGACACACATATTGAATAGGTAGTTGTTCCTCGGGAATTATTTCATCACGATGAAAATTCGTAACAGGCACCTCTGCGGTAGGTATGGCAAAAAAACCATCCCTTGGTATCACGTACATCATGTCCTCTTTATCAGGAATCTGTCCTGTACCTCTAGCCGAGTCTTCATTAATAAAGAAAGGGGCCTGAATCTCAGTATAACCTGAGGATTGTGCTTCATTAATAAAGAAACTAATTAATGCCCGTTGCAATTGAGCTAAGGGTCCAATGTAAAAAGGGAATCCAGCTCCCGTAACTTTAACACCCCGTTCAAAATCAATCCAACCATGTCGCTCTAAAAGTTCCCAATGAGCTTTTCTCCACGAATCAGTCGAAGGTGTACCCCAAGTTGCATGAACGTGATTGTCTTCTTCTGTAGCACCTACAGGCACAGAGGGATGAGCCACATTTGGAATGCGTAACAACAAATCTGTTCGTTCATTGGACACTGATTTTAACGTTTCTTCGAGTTCCTTAATCTGCTCTTTGGCTTGGGAGGTCTGATCAATTATTTTTTGGGCTTCTTCTCTTTTCCCTCCTGCCATCAATGCCCCAATTTCCTTAGCTGCTCTATTACTCTCACTTCTAAGCGTGTCCACTTTATGAACAAGCGTTCGCCACTCTTCATCTTTTTTAAGAACCTCAGAAACAATCCCCGTTTCTTTTTCACCCTTGTTTTTCATGGATGTTTCAACCAAGGTCTTGTTTTCTCTGATAAAACTAATATCTAGCATAATACATGATTTTGTTGGGTCTTAAAGATACAAGGTAATTGTACATTTCGTTAGTTCTTTTTTTAATTATTGATACTTAGAAAATTCCAATTAAATGCATGAATTCGTATTTTATACTTAAGAACTTTAAGTGATCTACAACATAATTTTTATTATTTAAGTATATCTGCTATCTGACCAATAAATATTTTCATCATGATTCCATTACTTGACGATATCGACATCAAAATCCTAAACCATTTACAAGAGCATGGACGTGCTCAGCGAAATAAAATAGCTGAGTTGGTTGGTCTATCGGTTCCTTCTGTATCGGAAAGGATGAAAAAGCTAGAAGATAGAGGCTTAATTAAAGGCTATCACGCTATTTTAAGTGATAAAGATTTTCATTTCGATATTACCGCATTCTTATTTGTTCAAGTTGATGGATCTGAGAACTACCCTAATTTTGTAGCACAAACTCATTTAGAACCTGAAATATTAGAATGTCATAGTATAACTGGAGAAGGTTCTCATCTACTTAAAGTACGTACAAAGAACACCAGTTCTTTCGAACGATTACTATCAAAAATCCAATCCTGGGAAGGAGTAGACAAAACAAGATCCAATCTGGTGCTCTCTAGTTTCAAAGAAACCAGAAGTCTTCCAATAGAGCAATCTACTGAATTACTAAAAAGTTGAAGTAGAGATTGCACCTATCCTAATTCTCGACTTTATTTCGTATATTACGACATAATGTCATACAATTATTATGGATAGAGAAGTATTTCAGCAACAATTTGGATTGATTGGTGATTCACCTGCACTCAAACAGGTTGTCAATAAGGTTATGCAGGTGTCAAAAGCCGATATCACTGTCTTATTACAAGGAGAAAGTGGTGTTGGTAAAGATGTTACGGCAAGAGCTATACATGGGTTAAGCGAGAGGAAACATAACGATCTGATCATAGTAAACTGCGGCGCCATCCCAGAAGGAATCATTGAGAGTGAACTTTTTGGCCATGAAAAAGGAGCATTTACGGGGGCCAACGAAACAAGACAAGGATATTTTGAAAAAGCCAATGGAGGAACCATTTTCTTAGATGAAATTGGAGATACTCCAAAAAATGTACAAGTTAAGCTATTACGTATACTAGAAAACGGAGAATTTTTCCGAGTGGGTTCATCTAAACTACAAACCACGGATGTACGCGTCATAGCAGCCACTAATAAAGACCTCTGGGAGATGGTTCAAGAAGGTACCTTCAGAGAAGATTTATACTACCGGCTAGATACTGTCCAGATTCACCTACCCCCCTTACGTGAACGTTCAGAAGACATTATTCCCATATTCAGAAATTTTGTTGAGCATTTTTCACGCCGTTATGATTCTGTTTTCAGGGGATTCTCAGACGAAGCAAAGGCCTTACTCACTTCTTATCGATGGCCTGGTAATATTCGAGAACTCAGAAATGTTGCGGAACAACTCGTCGTTTTAGAGAAATCTCAGTTTGTAGATGCCGATAAACTACAAAAGTACCTAAAAGGTAGACAAAGAGTGGGCGCCTCAGACAATCTCCCCATGCTAAATGATACGCTGGGCTTCAATCAAGACTCATCTTCTAACACTCAGGGACATAATACCGAGCTTATATATCGAGCCTTACTGGAAATGCGTTCCGATATAGGAGATGTAAAAAAGATGATTGCTAATTTGGTGTACTCTCTGTTTTCCAGCAATAAGCCTAACAACCTCCCCGCACTTCCCGCAAAGAATTCGCAAAATGACTCGTTGATTAATAATGATATAGATGTAACCTCTAATTATTATTCGCCTGAGCAGAGCATGGAACATCCCATGAATCCCATGCCTGCTATTAGCAATATTAAGACCGATGATTTCGAATCCTATGAAGAGTCATTAGAAGACGAGAGCAACATTCAGTTAAAAGGGGATTACATTCCTTCTCTGGAAGAAACCGAACGCTTTTTAATTGAACGAGCATTAGAAGTCTTTGATGGAAATCGAAGAAAAGCTTCAGAAACTCTTGGTATTAGTGAGCGCACACTCTATCGAAAGTTAGATCAATTTGGACTCGACAAAAAATAACCTCTTTAAAGACACAAAAGATGTTTAAGCGTAGTATGACTGTCCTAATTCTCTTGATGATCATGAGTGCTCAATTTAGCTGCCTCAGGTACAGCTTTACGGGCGCGAGTATACCAGAAGGTGTAAATACTATTTATATACCTTTTTTCCCAGACCAATCAGGTAGTGGTTTGGGTGACTTAAGCGATCGATTAAATACATCACTTATTAATCGGTTTGTAAACCAAAGCCGGTTGCAATTAGCCCCTAACTTGGATATAGCCGATGCTTTTATTGATGGAAGGATACAAAGTTATACCAATCGCCCTTTTTCAATTGGGGGCAATGAACAAGCTTCTCAAAATCAGGTTAACATAACGGTGCAAGCGCGTTTTCAATATGCTTCCAGCGATGAAGCTCTATGGAATAAAAGTTTTTCAGGCAGTTTTACTTATGACCCAACCGAAGATCCTATTAATGGGGAACTAGAGGCTGCCTCTGAGGCATTGGCACAAATAGCGAATAATATGTTTAATGATGCGGTTAGTAATTGGTAAGTATGTTATGAATTCTATATTTCATATGTACTGTTAAGCCGATATATTAGCTAGATACATGAAAACTCTCCCTTTTACCATACCGCCCTCTTTAAATAGCTATGTAGAGCAATTTGAATCCGATCCAGAACGTATGACAAGAAAATTGGATCGATTGGTAAAAAAAAGGGATCCTGATGCCGTAGGACATTTTTTATTGGCTTGGTTCTATCACCTGCAAGGAGACCAAGAGACTGCTATTTCAGAAGCTTTAAAGGCAAAAACCTATGCTCCAGGTAGTCCATTAATGGAACATTTACACTTTTTTTTACTACATCCAGAACAATTTGAAGCTGCCATACCTACCCGATTAGTCAAAAAGAAAAAGGTTTTTGTTCAAGGCAACAGAACACCGCAGATCTTGGATTTAGACCGCCTCATTGAACTATTGGAGGCTGTAGAGAGTCAAAGAGTTAACTACTCATACAATGACGTTAGTGATGAAGATCTAAGCGAACCATCCAACGATGTTGCAGAAATCATTTCCGAAACTCTTGCTAAGATTCATGAAGCTCAAGGAAATAAAAAAGAAGCCATACACATGTATGAACGTCTAGTCATTGCTAATGAAGAAAAGGCTGATGTGTATTCAACAAAAATTGAAGAACTTAAAAACGATAGCTAAATAAAAGGATTGTGCTCTATTTCATGTCCAATGCTTGTACTTGGGCCATGACCAGGATAGACTTTGGTTTCTCTGGGTAGGGTAAACAACTTTTCGATGACTGAAATTTTCAAGGTATCAAAATCACCTTTATAGAGATCTGTTCTGCCTATACTTTCTCTAAATAGTACATCACCGGATAATAACATGCCTTCATTTTTTATATAGAACGAACAGTGATCGGGAGAATGACCTGGTGTATAAAGTGTGTCAATAGTAAAGCCAGCAACTTCAAGTGTGTTCTTATCCTTTAAGTCATGAAGTGTGCAAGTGGGTGTAATCGAGTTGAACCCAAACATTTTTGCCTGATGCTCAAAATTTTCCCAAAGAAAACGATCTTCCTGATGAAGATACACGGGCACATCAACAAAAGTAAGAAGGCGATCCAAACCCAATATATGATCAACATGTGCGTGTGTAAGTAAAATGGCTTCAACAGAGAGTTTATGTTGATGTAGCTAGGAGGTGAAGGTTGCAAATTCAAAGTCGGATGAAAAGCCAGCATCAATTATAACAGCTTTTCTCTTCGCACCATATAGTAAATAGGTGTTTTGCTGGAATGGACCAACTTCAAAAATTTTTATTTGCATATATAAAAAAAGCCATCCGTAAGATGGCTTTTCAATTTATTTCTTCTTGTCGTACATCCGCTTAAATCGATCAACCCTACCAGCTTTAGCTGTGAAAGAGTTATTCTTTGTGTAGAAGGGATGATTTCTAGAATCGACTTCTGGCTTATAAATACCATCTTTGGTATCTAATGTACTTCGAGTCTTAATTTCGGTTCCGTCACTAAGTTGTACAGTAATTTCCTTGTAATCGGGATGTATTCCAGCTTTCATAATCAAATATTTTAGAATTCAGACTTATAAGATAAAGAATATTCTATTAGCACTCAATCTAAAACAGCTAAAATATTCAACTATCTTCATCATATTCTTCGTCAATGTCTAGAGGATTAAACATACTTCCCAACATGTCGGTGTAGCGTAGACTCTGATCAAATTCTACTTTTCCAAGCATAGAATGTTGGTGCAAGGTTTCAAGTAAAATATCCATCCAAGCAAGTTTATCGGTATGTGATAATGCATCCTGAATGGTAGTTTCAACGGCTTGTTCTAAACCGCTAACCGATAGTAATACCTTTGAGTAGGCACCATCATTAAGCGTATCCCCTAGGGTAATTTCATTGCCTAATTCAAAATGCATACCAATGGGTTCGTATATGCTTGGTTCGTCATCATTTCTCTTTGAAGGATCTGGAAAATAACGTTTAAACGTTTTCGATATCGCTTTACCTATAATCAATTTGGCTACATTGATGGCACCTTCTTGTTCTCCCTCATAGACCAATTCAAGTTTACCTGTTAAGGCAGGTATAACATGATACACATCGCTAATTCTTACATTAGTTTGCATTACACCTTGAGTAAATGCTCTCCTCTCAGCGGCACTAACCATCTGTTCCATAGCAGTAATCGACATTCTACTAGAAACACCACTCTTTTGATCGATGTATTCAGATTCTCGAGCTTCAAATGCAATTTGGTCTATGATATGTCTAAATACATCGGGAATATATACATGCACCCCTGAATCTCTATCGGCCCAAGATTCTTGGGAGGTAATTTCCATTGCCGTTGCCAGACTCTTTGGGTAATGTGTAATGATCTGTGCATCGATTCGGTCTTTCAAAGGTGTAATGATGTTACCCCTATTGGTATAATCTTCTGGGTTTGCAGAAAATGCCATACATATGTCCAAAGGCATACGAAATTTAAAACCACGGATCTGAATATCTCTTTCTTGCATAATATTCAGCAATGCAACTTGAATGCGTGGTTGCAGGTCCGGAAGTTCATTAATGATAAAAATTCCCCTATTAGATCTTGGAATTAACCCAAAATTAATGGATTCCTCATGGGATAAATCAAGCTTCTGAGATGCTGCTTTGATGGGATCTATATCTCCTATAATATCGGATACTGTAGTATCAGGGGTGGCTAATTTTTCACTAAATCGAGCTTCTCTGCTTACCCAGGCTATAGGAGTGTCCATTCCCATGTCATTAATTTTATCAACCGCATATCGTGAAAGTGGACGAAATGGATCATCTTGAATAACAGAGCCTTCAACTATTGGCATATAATCGTCTAATAAATAGATGAGTTGACGGAGTAACTTAGTTTTTCCTTGCCCCCGCAATCCTAGGAGAATAAAATCATGTTTGGCAAGAATAGCTTGTTGAATTTGAGGCATAACGGTATGTTCATAACCAAGTATACCTTTAAATGGTTGTTGGTTGATTTTAATAAATCGAATAAGATTTGAGCGCATCTCATCTTTCACCGACCTACTTACCCAACCAAACTCATGTAAATCGCCAAGGGTCTTAACCTCATCTCTTGTAACGCGTTCCACTCCATTTTGCTTCATGCTCTTCCTAATGATTAGAAACTTTATACCTACATACGATATCAATAAAACGATGCTAGATTGCTTTTCATTCACTCAAGAGTAAAGTTTTTGATTCATTTTAAGGAACGTTTTAAGCATCAACTTACTTCTATGTTAGTTACTTATTATCAATAACATAACCGTATCATGCCTCAACCTTTAGCCGTAATTATAGGGGGAAGTGGTGGAATAGGACGTGCCATTGCCCATCATCTTAGCGAAAAAAACTATCGAATAGTCATTACGTCACGAGTCCAAACAAGAGCAGAACAAGTGGCACTAGCGATTAATGAACAAGGTGGTGAAGCGTATGCGATTCCCTTGGATGTAACAAACTCCGCTTCAATTATTAGAGTAGCTAAGCAAATACATGATGAATTAGGCCCAATAGATGCTCTCATACATGCCTATGGAAAAGGTGTTATTCAAGCGACTACGGATGTCAAAGCTGAATTAGCCCTTGAAGTCCTGAATACTAATGTATTAGGTAGCTATTGGGTGACTCAAGCTTTTATTGAACATATGAACGCAGAACATGCACGTATGATTTACTTTCCTGGAACCATGGGTAAATACATAATGAGGAATTCGGCGCTATACTCGGCAAGTAAATTTGCTATTCAAGGAATGGTTAAGGGATGGGTTGAAGAATACAAACGAACAAAAACCCAGTTTTCATTATTGTACTTAGGAGGTGTTGACACTCCTTTTTGGGATGATGAGG
>JAYPDB010000002.1:49911-59049 GCA_038125045.1 Bacteroidota bacterium | reverse complement strand
ACCCAATGTTCATGGTCTAATGTGCATAAATAGCCTTGTGCAGAGATTGAAAACTCCTTTAGAAATGAAGTCCATGCTGAATATTTAGGATGGTTTTTTAGAGGAGAAAGACTAAGTGTCTGGCCTTTAATCCTGGTACCCTTTTGCTCTTTTTGTGTTAATGTTGTGTCTCCTGTGCAATGAATAAGTTCATTTGCTTTAACACTATTTGAATCTATTTCAAAATACCATATACCCTCTTCTTGGTGATAGTCGAATTGGAAATTGGTATGTTCGATGATTAAACCATCATGCTTTTCAATTTTTTTCTGGATTAATTTTAGATAGCCAGAAGGATTTATCACATAACTATTATGAATAATGACCCCACCATAGGACTGGTTTAGTAAGGGGAATCTATACTGAATTTCTTCCTCAGCCAACCATTCGACATCCCCGTTAATCCAGTTATCTTGGGCTATATTCTTATTTGTTTTCTCTGCGATTTCTTCATCAAAGAAAGGCCTAATTAGCTTTTTGTTTGTGATAAAAGATGTTAGTAGATCACTTTTTGTATCAAGGATTTTAGAAATACTTTCTAATGCTTCATCAGATTTGAATCCTTTTTTTGCAAATCGTCCGGTAGCAGGATTGGCTAGAGCTAACGGCGTGGAGGAAGCACCGCTTGCGACTCCATTTGGATCGATAATAAGAACCTTTTTATGAGTCTTTGCTAATCGATACCCTAATAAAATCCCAGCAAGTCCTGCTCCAAGTATACAGTAGTCGTAATGCCTCATCAAAATCTGGCAATATTTATGGTACGATCAAACAACAATACAGCTTAGCCTCTATAATTCCGTCGTTCGATTATCTTTTTGATTTTCTTATTACCAATCCAAACTTTCACATTGGTTTCAATGGATATCAACTCTAGATTGACGGTATAAAAAATAGCGGTAGTGCGTCCATCAGGTGCATCATCCAGAATTGAACTTATATTACCTATGAGCATATAATCTGCCCCTAGCTCTTTTGCCATTTCTTTCATGGACTCCAGGGAGGCGTTTGACTGTTGATCGTTGCGTTCCTCTCGTATTTCACTACGTTCCAAAGCATTAGCAACCAAGGTTACCAAACCAGAATTTACAAATGCACGCTCCATTTCTTTTGTAATAATATCAGTATCTATATGCTCCATACTTTCATTTCGTACAGTTCCAACAATCACTACGGGAGGTTGATCTTTAGTTGTTGAATGATTAGTCAACCAATTATTGCTTAAGGCATAGGATATCATTTCCTCAGATACCATTCTAGCATCGGTATCATTCCATTTACCAGAAAGTTCCGTGGAAGTGTCAGGAGATATTCGGCTAATGGTATTAATTGGTTTGCATTGCGTTCCTACGATGAGAATACTAAAAAGTAGTAGAATGATCGTCTGTTTCATGGTTTAATCCTTTTTGCTTTGAGTTATGATGGTAAGTTATGGGCTATATATGATTTTTACTATGACATTAATATGCTAGATGCGATTCAATAATGGTAATCATTTCCTGGGCTTCTACATCAAAAACGTTACTATCTTCATGTATAAGGGTACCTTGATCGTTATAATATTTTAGAAATAATCGATGGTTACCTGTGGGTAGATACAAGGGTAACACATACACATTTCCAGAAAGAGACGCCCAAGACCGTAAATCAGCTTTTTCAGACCCTTCTTTATAGATAAAGCTAGCCAAATCAAGAAGATCTGACATGAATTTCTGGTCTTCATTTGGTATGTTTTCAACCCATTTAGTCCCCGAGTATTTCGCGATGGATCGTAATATCGAACGCCCATAAATAATCGGAAGTTTTGATCGGTAAACTTCTTCTGCAACCGTTTCTATTGATTCAAGTAATATGGTTTCACCAAGTATACTTTGATCATTCCAAATCTCAATGCGTGATACATGGGAGGGTTGAGGATAGAGTTTGGGTAATGAGACTTTTAGTTCGGTTTCCCTATACTCATTATAGATTCTAAGGTCCTCTTGAATTTTGATGGGTGAGATGCCTGTAAAAATAAAAGCCAACACTTTAGTCGAATCTCTATCTAAAGGTGGCTTAATGAATAGATGGGAGAGTAATGAGTCTGTATCCTGATCAAAAGGTTGGTTTATTAAGGAGTAATGTTCATGTAATGCCCGAATAAATTGCTCTTTTTCGATCCTTGCAGCATCTAAATTTCCTTGTGATTCAAATAGTTGTGAGGCAAGATAACGGGCAAAGGGAGAGTTTTGTATCCGAGAATCTTCTATTTCCCATGAGGTGCCAGAAAAGCTAGTATCCTGTTTTGAGTAGGTATCTGCCAAACCATTTAGCCGAATATTAAGTTGGTCAATTTTATACACCATTTGTCGTATTTCGACAAGACTTGCCTCTGTATCTTTTAATTTTAGGTAGTTGAGAGCTTTGAATGCATGCAAATAAAATTCTTCATAGGGTTCGCTATCATAGACCAATTGATTATCATTCCCTATTAATGAATACGCTCCCCGGCTTATACTTTTAGTAAAGGCCTGTTCAATACCAATTTCTGCTTGTTGAAAATAGTTATTGCTCTCTAAATAATCTTCATTGTAATGATGAAGCATGCCTATTTCAAGCAGCCACAAAATGCGATCTTTGTCCTTGTAGATGTCATCATTTTTAGCTTCTTCTAGTTCTGTAATCGCTAAGGCATAGTTGCCCTTGTTCACTTGTTTTCGAATTGTTTCTTGAGTTTCATCCAATAGATAAGAAGCACAAGACCAGTGAAAAAAGGCCAGCATGCAAATAATTAAACAATATCGTATCTGATGACTTAGATTCATACCCTCCGGTATTTCACGCTTAGATTAGCTTTTTTAATTACAAACAAAGTAAACATATATAAGTTAGCTAGCATCCTTTTATATTACCTTAATCACCAATAACCCTTCGATAAGACAGCATGATTATTTTAACGAGAGTAACCCCACTTTTGTTTCTATTCATTCTATGTATTTCATGTGCTACTCCAATAGCTCCAACGGGGGGAGTGAGTGATTCCGAAGGGCCTACTATTGTGCGTAGTTATCCTGAAAATGGTAGTACAAACATTACGACACAATTTGTTGAAATAGAATTTTCAGAATATGTCAATCGTAGTTCACTTGCTGCTAATCTTCAAATTGAACCGGATATTGGTATTGATTATTCACTACGATGGAAAAAAAGAACACTGTTCATTGAATTCACTCGGCACCTGCCAGATTCTACAACGCTATTAATTACTCTAGGCAATAAAGTTTCTGATACCCGGAATAATACGATGGGAACTTCTTTGACCATAGCGTTTTCAACAGGTGATCAAATTGACGCAGGTAGCTTAACTGGAAAAATATTGAAGCTTCATGATGGCAGGGGTATTGAGGACAAGGAGGTTTTTTTATTCCCATATCCCTATCGAGTGGGGGATGTAGCCCTGTATCGAGCCGAAAGTGATACTGGGGGCAACTTTCAGTTCAATTATTTACGAAATTCAGAATACGTCATTGTACAGCTTGATGACAGAAATAGAAATAAACGATGGGATTCGGCATTAGAACGTGTACGAGTATTTGAACGAGATCGAATTGATTTACGAACTGAAGCTGCTGATACCTTAGGGCCTTTATATATCAGTGAGCGTGATACCCTTTTACCGGAAGTGCTGGGAGTTGGTTTGTTATCGGATAAAAGACTTAGAATTCGATTTTCTGAACCAATTTTCAGTGAATCCAAAGGTAGCTTAAACATTACACCTAATTTTAAGAGTGATGGATTTACGGCCTCTACACTCTATTTTTCAATCTCGGATCCATCCGTTGCTTATGCACAATCTGATAAACCATTTTTGGAAGACTCTTCCTATATGGTTGAAGTAAATGATTTTGCAGATGTTGCGGGAAATGTAATGGATAGGCAATACTATACTCTTGTAGGTTCAGGAGCTACAGATACGACTCAGCAGCGTTTTATACAGGTAAATCCTATGAATGAACTGTCTTTACAAGATTCCATTGTTATGTACTATGCTGCCCCCATTAGTCAACGTGCCATTGTAGATTCACTTCGCGTGATTGAAGGTGTTGTGGAGATCGATTCTTGGCCGAAGCTAAAGATTAGAAATAACCGTATGATTCTTTCGGCCGATCCAGAATGGAAAGATGGTGTGGATTATCAAATACTTGCTTGGAATCCTAAAACACAACGTAGAGTCCTCATTCCCTATGTTGTGAGTGGCCCTAACACCTGGGGAAGCCTAGAACTTGTAAGAGAAGGGGGTTCGGGTATTAGTTCCGCTTTATCGGGAGATTCCACTGCAAGTGATAGCATGTCTGTAGAGTTACCCGAAGTACGTTTTCAATTGTATGATACAGAACAAAATATGGTGCGAGAGGGGATATTTTCTGAGATGGAAACCATACATGAACTACCTGCTCGTGAGTATACCCTGCGATTATATATTGACACTAATGGCAATGGGGAGTGGGATGCAGGCGAATGGTTTCCTTATGTGGCACCAGAACCCATTATACTGCGTAACTCTTTAAAGATACAAGCTGGCTTTAGATCGACAATTCAGTTTAGTTTTGACTAAAAAGAAAATTCAAAAAATACTCTTTTTTTGTTTGGTTTGGCCCGAACCAAAATCTTCGGCAGCTGGTGTGAGGATTGATCGGTTGATACGTTTTTTTAATCATATTGGGTGGTCTGTTCACATAAGTAGTTTTGCAGAAATCTCCGATCACTCTATTGAGTATGCACATGCGCATGTGTATCATCTTAATCCTAATTCCCCTCATACTTTAGACTCAATACGTGCCATTGATCCTGATGTTGTTGTATTTGATCGGTTCATAGTAGAAGAACAATTTGGATGGCAGGTGGCTGAAGCTTGTCCTAGGGCTGTTAGAATTTTAGACACAGAAGATATGCATGGCCTTAGAGAAGCAAGAAGACTTTCACTAGGGCATCATTCACATGAAATGTTGTGGAAACAAGATTTTATGATATTTGAGGATACATTAGCCAATCCTATAAGCCTTAGAGAATTAGCGAGTATGTATCGCGTACATCTTAATTTAATGGTGTCACGGGATGAAATGGAAATGGTTGGTAAATACTATCACGTAGACGACACCTATTTGTATTACTTACCACTGGTATCAGAAGAATGGAAAAAACGTACTACCTCTAATCAAAAAATTGAATCTAAAGACGTCAGAAATCATTGTGTATTTATAGGTAACTATAAACATGCTCCAAATAGAGATGCGGTGCATCATTTGTGCACAAACCTATGGCCATATATTCGAAAAAGAGTACCTAATCTTGAGTTACATATTTATGGTGCTTATGCTGATCGAGATATTCAAAAACTAGCTAATAAGTCATTAGGAATAACCATAAAGGGTAGGGCTAGTGATGTAGGTACCGTAATGAATGAATATTTTCTTCAACTAGCGCCTCTTCGTTTTGGAGCAGGGATTAAAGGTAAAATCTTAGAAGCCATCATATCAGAGTTGCCAACCATAACTACTCCAATCGGAAATGAGGGTTTGAAGGAGTATACATTTGGTTTTGGTTTTCCTGGTGAAATAGCGGAATCGGATAATGAGTTTATTGAGAAAACGGTTTCACTAACTCAAAATAATCATAGATACCAGCAGCACGTTGAAACCGCAGGACTAATTAGTGAACAATTGATTCGAGATGCGATTGAGTTTGGATATGAGAATAGGTTGCTGAAACACTTATCAGATCCATCATTTAGTGAAAAAATGCTAAATCCTAGCTTGGTTCATTCGAGTTTCAGGCAGACCAACAATTTGGCACATAAATACCTATCGAAATACATCGCAGAGAAGAATAAGTAAGTTTCTCTAAAGAAAACGAATAGAAGAGGTTAATTGGAAGCTAGACTTCCTCTTAAATACTCGGCACGTGCTTCTTGTGTACTATTTGGATACTCTTGTAAAATTTCATCCACTAACGCTGATGCCTTTTCATTGTTGCCAATTTCAAGATAAAGTTCAGCAGCACTTAATAGATTACTTGGGGTCGTGGCTTCATTGTTATCCCATCTTGCAGCATCTTCAAAATGTTTGGCAGCTGCTTCAAAACTACCCTGTGCTAAAAATAATTTGGCATGTAGATTTTTTGCGCCTACACCTAAAATTCCATCCGGCACATCAAATTGCTCCATATAATAGAGTGCGTCCTCTACATTATTCAATTGATAAGATGAAATAGCCGCATAATAGGAGGCCAGATTCCCAGCATAGGTTCCAGAAAAGTCACTAGCTATGGCTTTGAACCCGTAGGTTAGTTCAAAACTATCACCGTCCAGTGCTTTTACATAGTCGCCTTCGGCATAATAACCTTCAGCTATAGACAATAATTGTTGTGCTTGTTCTTCTTGTGAGGTTGAATAAAAAGAATAACCGATAATAGAGGCAATCACAACCACAACCGCTACGGAAACGCTTATGATAGCGTTCTTATTAGCTTGAAGGTATGCATTTGCATTTTCAAACCATTGGATTAATGGATCTTTTGTGATATCGTCGTTCATTTTATTCTCGGCCATAGTACGGAATTGATAATTAAATTTTTAACGAGACAAAAATACGGTGCTTTATGCTATAAGCAAAATGAAAATTATGAATAGATTGAGCTCTATTCTTTATAGTTGTTGTGAAATGAGGCCATCTTTCATTTCCCAAATTACATCACCGGATTGTGCGATCTCTTTTTCATGAGTAACCATGAGAATAGCTACAGAATGCTGATCACGTAATCGCATAAGATGGCTTAAAATCTGCTCTGTATTCTGATCATCAAGATTACCCGTTGGTTCGTCGGCTAAAATAAAGGAAGGTTCATTTATCAAGGCTCTAGCCATAGCTACCCGCTGTTGTTCACCGCCTGATAGTTGATTTGGTCGGTGCTCTAAACGTCTAGCTAATCCAAAATCATTGAGCAAATCATAAGCAAGTTGTTTACTTCGAGATTCCGATTTACCATTTATTATGGCTGGAATCATCACATTTTCTATCGCTGTAAATTCGGGTAGAAGGTGATGAAACTGAAAAATAAACCCCATCTGGTTATTTCTAAATTCAGCCATTTTAAATTCATCCCAGTGAGTAATATCTTCGTTATTCCATACAACCTGTCCTGAATCCGCTTTGTCTAAACCACCTATAATATGTAATAGTGTACTTTTTCCACTACCACTCGTGCCTACAATAGAGGCAATGGACTTTTCTTCTAAACAGAAATTCACTCCATTCAATACTTCTAGTACCTGACCATCACTAGTGGGAAAGCTTTTGTATACGTTGTTGATGTTTAATAGTATTCCCACGGTCTATGCTAGAGCGTTATTGAATGATGGAAAAACAAAGTGTTCAATATGGGTACATTTTCCCGTTTCCGTTTCAATTTTGGCTATAATACCACTAAGATGAGCGTCTCCAGTTGAGGGTTTGTATTTCTGATGAACCCCCATTGTAAATCTCTTTATTGCTACTTTTACATCCATACCTAGTGAGCCCCCATAGGAACCTGTCATTCCAGCATCTGTAATATACCCCAATCCTTTTGGAAATATTCGAGCATCCCCTGTAGGAATATGGGTATGAGTTCCCGCTAAGATAGATGCCCGCCCGTCTACATGCCATGCCATAGAAACCTTTTCAGCGGTTGCTTCTGCATGAAAATCAATAAATAGGAGTTTAGTTTCCTTTTGTATGTGATCAATTGCCCAATCGATGGTCTTAAAGGGATCATCAATAGCTTTCATAAATGTTCTTCCCTGAACATTTATAACTCCTATTTTGTGAGGAGTGTTAGGTACATCAAAAACACCAAATCCATATCCTGGATTTCCCGAAGGATAGTTGAGAGGGCGAAGTATATGGTGGTGCTGCCTCATGTACGTAAATACCTTCCATTTATCAAAAGAATGATCACCGCCGGTAATAACATGAACTCCTAATTCTAAAAGTTCTTCGATAATTTCTTCGTTAATACCATGGCCTTCATGAGAATTTTCACCATTAGCGATTACAAAATCAGCTTTATGTTTTTGGATAAGTGAGGGTAAAAAGCTTCTTGTGCATTGCATACCTTCCTCTCCAACAATGTCGCCTAGAAATAGTAAGGTCACTGAAGAAGACACAGAATTAGCCTCTTATGTCGTCTAATAGTTGTTCTAATCGTGAATTAACCCGCTTCATCATAACCTCCTCATTTTTCTCTGTCTCGGATAGTTGATGTCGAAGTTCAAAAAGTTCTTCAGCAATACTGAGTGCTGCCAGTACCATTACGGTCGATTCGGGTTGTTTGAGTAGCTGTTGACGATATTCTTGGAATTTTTCATCTACATACCTACAAATGTTAAGCATGTTTTCCTCTTCATGGTCTTCTACCATTAAAGGATATTGTTTACCGAGTATGCTTACTTTTAGTGATTTCACAATGGTAGCAGTTGTATCAGTTGCCCTCTAAATGCCGGTCAATTTTTTTTATCATATTCTGTATCTGCTGTCGCATAGCCAGTCGTTCCGATTCACTAATGGCAGAGAATATATCGGTCTGTTTACCGCGTTCTTGTTCCAACTTTTTAATGAGCTGTAACTGTTCACGCTTAGATTCACGTAGTTCTTTTTTGAGAGCATCTACTTCTGTATAGAGTTCCTCAACTAGCACCTTGAATCGTTCGGTATGTTCAGATATAGGATGCATAATGTTATGATCGAAGTACTACATTATACTTTTTATTTAAAGATCTTACAACATTGTTAATTATAGGTTCTATATCTTTGATATTCAATGTTTTATTTGCATCTATAAATGCTAATCTGAACGCTATGCTCTTACTATTTTGAGCTATATGTTCACCTTCATAAACATCGAAAATGTCAATTTTTTCTAGCAATGGACCTGCTTTCGAGCTTATTTCTTGGCGTAACGTCTCGGCATGAATCTCTTGATCTACTATGAGAGCGATATCATACTCAATCCCTGGAAATTTTGGTATCGGGTTGAAACTAACCGTGCCTTGATTACCGAAGGCCTCATACAATGTGTTAACAT
>JAYPDB010000002.1:46558-49901 GCA_038125045.1 Bacteroidota bacterium | reverse complement strand
ACATTGAATTCACCGTAGAACACATGTGCGTCTAACTCATAGGTCTTTTGTAAGGTGTTATTCACTTTGGATAGCTTACCTAAATATTCCCCTTCTAAAAAATACTCGAGCTCTTGTTCACTTGATACCTTGGACTGTATGTAACGTTCTAGACCCAATGATATAAAAAGTGCCTGAATATCTGCTTTTAGATCCATAAAGGAAATTGGGCTCGATTTCGCTAACCAATGATCCTCATGCTTATATCCAGAAACTCCTAAAAGTATGTGGGTTTGTTCACCTATGCCTTTATGGTACGTACCTTTCGAATCGGCTGTAAATACATTTCCAAGTTCGAAGAAACGTACTCCAGATGCTTGTCTGTTTTTATTATAGGAAGCTGCTTTTAGAAATCCAGCTAACAAAGAAGGACGTAAGGTGGTCATGTCCTTAGTTAATGGATTTAACGTTGCGATCATATTTTTTAGGTCTCCGAAATGGGAAGCCTCTTCTTCAGAAATCAATGAATTTGAATAAATCTCATTGAATCCAAGTCCTACAACCCGATCGATAATTTTTTGCTTGCAAATTTCCCATTCTGAAAAGGGTTCTGTAGAAATTCGAATCCCCTGTGAAGGCGAGGGTATGTTGTTGTAATCATAAATCCTCCCAATTTCTTCAATGAGATCAATTTCTCGTTCTAAGTCTGGACGAAAGCTTGGAATGGTACATGTCCAGGTATCATTTCCTAGTTCTGTCACGCCAATTCCAAGGTCAGTCAGAGTTTTGCTCATCCAAGTTGGAGAAATCTCTACTCCTAAAATTTTATGAATGTTAGCAGCGGAAAGAGAGACTGATATGGGCTGCCATTTCACGGGATGAACATCAATGATTTCAACAACCGTTGAAGAGGGCAGAAGCTCTTGAATCAGATCAGCAGCCCTCATGCCTGCGCGAAGTGTCATTTCCGGGTCAATTCCTCGTTCAAAACGATAGGAGGCATCGGTTTGAAGGGCCAAATCTTTTGCGCATTTACGAATTCTACCCGGATCAAAATAGGCACTCTCTAGTAAGATTTTGGTGGTTTGATTGTTTACTTCTGAGTTTTCACCACCCATGACCCCTGCAATAGCTATGGGTTGTTGTGCATCACAAATAAATAAACTATTCGCAGGCACCTCTCTTTTTATTTCGTCTAAAGTGGTGAAAGGCATTGCGGTTTCAAAACTTTTAACTCTAATCTGATTTCCGTTAATACCATTGGCGTCAAAGGCATGTAAAGGCTGACCCATTTCAAACATTACATAATTTGTAATGTCTACGATATTATTGATACTTCTCAATCCAATGGCCTCTAACCGTTGGCTAAGCCATTTAGGTGAGGCTTCTATGGTGATGTTATCAATAAGAATTCCAACGTATCTATGACAACCTGAGGTATCGTCGATGTGGATGCTAATGGTATTGCCTTGCGTTAGGAGATTGGAAGGCTTTGAGATGCTTGGCACCTTTAATGGCTTGTTCCACTTTGCAGATAGATCTCTAGCAACCCCAATATGTGAAGTGGCATCTGGACGATTAGGGGTAATGGCAATTTCAATGATATCATCTTCATAACTATGCACTACTGTACTTAGGGGTACTCCAACAGGAGTATCTTTGGGTAGAACCATGATTCCTGAATGATCTTGGGATAGACCTAGTTCATCTTCAGCACAAATCATACCCTCAGAGACCACACCTCTTAACTTCGTTTTTTTGATGACAATTGGACGACCTTTCTCGTCTTTGATAGGGAGTTGGCTATTGATGGGTGCAACGGCCACTTTTTGGCCAGGCTCGACGTTTGAGGCTCCACAAACAATGCTGAGTTCATCCGTACCATTATACACAGTACACACAGATAAACGGTCTGCATTGGGGTGTTTTTCGATGTTTAAAATTTCCCCCGTTATGATCCCGTCAAGATTGGTACCTACCGTAATGGTCTCTTCTTCTTCTAAACCAATAAGTGTTAGCGTGTCTGCAGTTTCTCTCACATCTTTTGGAAGTGTGATGTAATCGTTAAGCCAGTTATAGGATAATTTCATAGTGAGTGCGCTCTAATATCTTAAGCAAATTGTTGAAGGAAACGAATATCATTCTCGTAAAAGGTGCGTATGTCATCAATTTCATATTTCAGAATGGCCATTCGTTCAACTCCCATACCCCAAGCAAAACCAGAATAGATCTCAGGATCAATATTCGCTGCTTTGAATACATTTGGATCTACCATTCCTGAACCAAGTATTTCAAGCCATTTCCCTGATTCTTTGGCCCCCCACCATATATCCATTTCTAAACTCGGTTCTGTGAATGGGAAAAAACTTGGACGTAGCCTGTAGGTGACATCCGAACCATACATCAGTTTTACAAACGTTATGAGTGATTCTTTTAAGTCGGCTACGCTAACATTGCGGTCAACATATAGAGCTTCTACCTGATGGAATAAGAAGTAAGATTTAGGTGACACCGCTTCATTCCTGTAGACTCGTCCGGGCATAATTGAACGAATGGGAGGGGTCTGCTTCTCCATAAGACGTATTTGAACAGGGGAAGTGTGTGTTCTTAATACTAGATCAGGAATGTTTGGGTCATTGTTTTTCCGAACAAAAAAGGTGTCTTGAGTATCCCTAGCAGGATGATTTGGAGGGAAATTAAGAGCGGTAAAATTGTGAAAGTCATCTTCAACTTCAGGTCCATCAGCAATGTTAAAACCCAGTCGATAAAAAATACTTTTCATCTCCTGAAGTGTTTTGGTCAAAGGATGTACGGAACCAATGTTTTTGGTAATAGGTGGGAGTGAAAGATCGTCAACTGCAGAAATTTTGAGTGTTTGTTGTTGCTCAAATTGAGCTTGAGCGACCTCAAATGTGTTTTGAGCTAATGATTTTAACTCGTTTACATCTTTACCAAAGGATGCTCGTTCTTGCGGTTCTAATGTACCCATAGTCTTAAAAAGCTGCTGTATGGCACCTTTTTTGGATAAAAATTTCAGCCTGAAATTTTCAAGATCCTGTAGATTGGAGATCTGGGTGTTTTTTATTTCTTGAATTAGTTGTACAACGGCATCATTCATTTTGATAGAACTTGATGTAGATGATTGAATCCTAGGAACATACGAAAATAAAAAAACCGGTACATCTACAATACTATGATTGAGCTATACCGGTTATAAATAGGTCTATGTATTGTTATGCGTGAGCTTCCGTAACAATGGCAGCAAAAGTTTCGGGATCATGAATAGCGATATCTGCTAAGACTTTGCGGTTAATGACCATATTTTTTTGACTCATTGCATGAATCAATTTCGAATAGGTAGTTC
>JAYPDB010000002.1:12202-46548 GCA_038125045.1 Bacteroidota bacterium | reverse complement strand
AGGTAGTTCCGTTTAGTCGGGCAGCTGCATTAATACGAGCTATCCATAACTTTCGAAATACACGTTTGCGATTTTTTCTATCGCGGTATTGGTACTGGAGACCTTTTTCAACCGCATTTTTCGCAATGGTGTACACATTTTTTCGCTTGCCCCAATAACCTTTCGCTTGATTTAAAATCTTTTTGCGACGGCGACGGGAAGCCACTAAGTTTAGTGAACGTGGCATTTTTTATGTGTTTAGTTATAAATTTAGTTAATGAGTAACTTAACCTTAGCGACATCTGCAGGGGACACAAGGGTACTTTGTCCTAGCTGACGCTTTGTCTTGCTACTTTTTTTCGTTAGAATATGACGCTTAAAAGCCTTCTTACGTTTAATCTTACCTGAACCGGTCGTCTTAAAACGCTTCTTTGCGCCACTATTACTTTTCATTTTAGGCATAATCAATCACAAATTGATGAATTCTTGATAGACTCCTAAGATACGGCAATTGTATTGCCTAAGCAATAAAAGAACGTATTATTTAGAGGGGCTTAAAATCATAATCATACGACGTCCTTCCATGTTTGGCTTGGATTCCATTTTTGACACATCTTCTAGACTTTTCGCCAGCTTTAACAATAGTAATTCACCTTTCTCAGTATAGAGCATGTCACGTCCTCGAAATTGAACGGAGGCTTTCACTTTATCGCCACTTTCCAAGAACTCTCTCGCATGTCGGGTTTTAAATTCTAAGTCATGATCATCTGTATTGGGACGGAACCTGAGCTCTTTTACGCTCACAGTATGTTGCTTTTTCTTAGCTTCTTTTTCTTTCTTCTTTTTTTCGTATTGGTACTTACCGTAATCTATAATTTTACATACAGGTGGATTAGCGTTTGGAGAAATTTCAACCAAATCCAGATTGTACATTTCTGCAAGCTGCATGCCACGCTCAGGAGTGGTAAGTTCGTGACTGTTATCAGGTTTGATTAACCGAATTTGTTGGGCTCGGATTTGACCATTGAGTCGGGGACCTTGGGGTTCAGGTTTACCTCGAAATTGTCTCTTAGCGATGATTAATCCTCTCGTCTTATTAGTTGTATGATTGTTTTAAAGAATAATGAAGTATAATAATTTTTTGAAATTATCACTATAAAACCATAAGTCAGTCTTCAGGAAGGTGTTTTTCCTTAATTTCGTTTATAAGACTCGTGACAAATTCTTCCTGGCTAAATACCCCAACATCACCTTTGCGATGTCTTCGGACTGAAACAGTTGCGTTTTCTACTTCTTTAGCGCCTAATATAATCATATAAGGTACTTTTTCGGTTTCTGCCAATCTAATTTTACCACCAATTTGTTCACTTCTAAGATCGGCGGTAACACGTACACCTGAAGCTTCCAATGTGGTTTTCAGTTGATCAGCGGCCTCATTTTGTTCATCAGATATGGGTAGGATGCGAACCTGCTCGGGTGATAGCCAGAGGGGAAAGTTACCATCAAAATGTTCAATCAAGATACTAGTAAATCGTTCCATGGAACCAAATGGTGCTCTGTGTATGATAACTGGTCTATGTTTTTTGTTGTCAGAGCCTACATATTCTAAATCGAACCGGTCGGGCATCACATAATCTACTTGTACCGTCCCTAATTGCCACTTTCTGCCAATGGCATCCCGGATGATGAAATCAATTTTTGGCCCATAGAAACTAGCTTCACCAGGCGCTATGGTGTAGTCCAAATTCATGGCATCAGCTACTTCTTGAATCTCTTTTTGAGCCCGATTCCAATAGCTTAAATCACCCCCATATTTGGTGTCATTTTCGTCTCTAAAAGAAAGCCTAATGTCTACGGGCATACCAAAAGTTGAGAACACAAACTGTGTTAATTCAATGGTATGTTGTATTTCTGACTTAAGTTGATCGTGGGAACAATAGATATGGGCATCATCTTGGGTAAAACCCCGAACTCGAGACAATCCACTTAGTTCTCCGGATTGTTCGTAACGATATACAGTACCAAATTCAGCTAATCGAATGGGTAACTCTCTGTAGCTGCGTAAACTAGAATCAAAAATCCTATGATGATGAGGGCAGTTCATAGGTTTGAGCATGTATTGCTCATCATCTACTTCAATAGGGTTGAACTGAGAATCTTTGTAGTAGGGGTAGTGTCCCGAGGTTTTGTATAACTCAATATTTCCAATGTGGGGGGTAATAACTTCTTGATACCCTCTTTTTATCTGTTCATCACGTAAAAATGATTCGAGCGTTCTTCGTAAGGTAGTGCCTTTGGGAAGCCATAGCGGCAGACCACTACCCACCATTTTATCGATCATGTAAATGCCCATTTCCTTACCTAGCTTACGATGATCGCGTTTTTTTGCTTCTTCAACCTGAAGCAAATATTCTTCTAACAACTTTTGCTTAGGGAAGCTAATGCCATAAATCCTGGTTAGTTGTTTTGAATCCACATCACCACGCCAATAGGCTCCAGCTATACTGGTAAGTGCCACTGCTTTAATTACAGATGTTTCAGGGACATGAGGCCCTCGGCATAGGTCAGTAAATCCGCCTTGTGTATAAAATGTGATCTCACCTTCTTCTAAACCCTCGATAAGATCAATTTTGTATTCGTTTGAGCGATCTCTGTAAAATTGAATGGCCTCGGCTTTACTGATTGATGTACGGTCAAAACTGGATTTTGCTCTTGCCCGCTCAATGAACTTTTTTTCCAAGGTTCGTAAATCTTCCTGTTGAAGGGTATGATCTCCAAACTCGACATCATAATAGAAGCCATTCTCAATAGGAGGACCAATTCCGAATTTAGCATCTGGAAATACTTCTTGTATGGCTTCTGCTAATATATGAGCAGATGAATGCCAAAAGGTATATTTACCTTCCTCGGATTCCCAGGTATGGATTTGAATATTAGCATCTAGGTCGATAGGACGATTCAAGTCCCAAATTTCTCCATTAACTGAAATACTTAAGGCTACACGAGCAAGTCCGGACGAGATAGACTCTGCAATCTCTTTTCCAGTAACCCCTTTAGTAAATTCTTTTACACTGCCATCGGGTAGAGAGATTTTTATCGGATCTGAAGACATGGAATAATTGACTATAAATGATTTGTGCGTCCTACTGGATTCGAACCAGTGGCCTCCACGATGTCAACGTGACGCTCTAACCAACTGAGCTAAGGACGCTAAAGAGCACTAAAGATACCAAACATAACTAATATGTTTCAATGCTATATCAGCTTTTGGTATCTTTGTCACTTCCAAATGAATCTCTACACTACGAACAGGATTCATAAGTATAATTATTTTTCCAAAATACCCGATTAACTATGATTCAGCGACGTTTAGTTCGTGAAACGGTACTTCAAGCTGTGTACGCTTTTTTACAAAGTGGAGATAGCAGCTCTCAAATACTTACCAACGTACTTCATGAATCACTTAAAGAAGACAAAGATGCACTCAGATTTGGAGAGCGATTGTTCTTAGGAACAATTGAGTATTTGTCATCTTGGGATGGAGTGATTGAACAACATATAAAAAATTGGGAAATTCAACGGCTTGCCCTTGTTGATAAGATTATACTTTATATCGCCCTAACGGAATTTTGTTATTTCCCTGAAATCCCAACCAAGGTCACTATTAATGAGGCCATTGATATTGCTAAGAAATATTCTACTGCGAAATCTGGAAGATTTGTGAACGGTATTTTAGATGCTTCGCTTATACAGTTACAACAAGAGAACAAAGTAACGAAAACAGGTAGAGGACTCATTGACTAAAAGTGGATTGGTTCACAGCACTCCTGGCTCGTATATCGCAATAGGAGATATACATGGGTGTCTGAAAACTTTAACAGCATTACTACATGATTTAACCAACGAATACGGTCAAGATAAAACCTATGTATTTCTTGGAGATTATGTAGATCGGGGACCTGATTCAAAAGGGGTAGTAGACTATTTATTACAATTCAAAGCGAAGTATCATTGTATATTTCTACGTGGTAATCACGATGCAATGCTTCTAAATTATGTGGAAGACCAAAGCTGGTTTGCTTGGTTCGAAAACGGAGGGGCCGACACAATGGAGTCCTACAGAAAGGCATTGGGAGAAGAGAAAATACCCACTGATCATTTGCGATTTTTTACCGAAACAAAATTGTTCTTGGATACCCCTGATTATTTCTTTGTGCATGGTGGTCCTCCGGTTGAACAATCCATTTCGGAATCTATTACCAAAGAAAGCATATACAGCAGCTTTCTATGGAGTAGAGATCATTTAAATTCCACTTATAACAAGTGGGAAAAAACAGTTGTATTTGGACATACCCCAGTGAGGAGTCCCATTCAAGAAGAAAAGATGATTGGAATAGATACTGGCTGTGTATATCCTCAATTTGGCAAATTAACGGCAGTAAGTTTACCTGAGAAGCAATTTTTTCAACAAAAACGAATCGATTTTTAGAGTTATTATGAGTTTAACCTGTGGAATAGTTGGATTACCTAATGTGGGTAAATCAACCCTATTTAATGCCTTGAGTTCAACCAAAGCGGAATCTGCAAATTTTCCTTTTTGTACCATTGAGCCTAATGTTGGTTTGGTATCGGTGCCCGATAAAAGACTATTACAATTAGCAGAAATTGCAGGATCCCAAAATGTACTACCTGCTACTATTGAATTTGTAGATATCGCTGGATTGGTCAAAGGTGCGGCGGAAGGAAAAGGAAAAGGAAATGCCTTTTTATCTCACATACGAGAAGTAGATCTTATCATTCACGTGGTGAGATGTTTCGATGATGATGACATTATTCATGTTGAAGGAACCGTTGATACTCAACGTGATATTTCGATTATTGAGTATGAACTGCTTCTCAAAGACATAGAAAGTCTAGAAAAGAAAATTCAGAACTTAGCCAAACAAGCAAAAAGTGGAGACAAAGAAGCTAATCAGGCACTTTCGGTAGCAAAGGATTTAATTGCCCACTTAGAAGATGGAAAGAGTGCTAGGAGTTTTCAAGATGGTGAAGTCGTATTCAAAGACCTTTTTCTGCTTACGCAAAAACCTGTTTTATATGCATGTAATGTTAGCGAGGATGACATCGTTGCAGGAGGTAATGACTATGTGGAGCAGGTTCGAGGCTATGCTGATTCACAGGGAGATGAAACGGTTAGTTTTTGTGCCAAGATTGAAGCAGAGTTAGCCGAACTAGATGATGAAGAACGAATGCTTTTCTTGGAAGAATTAGGAATCGACCAAGCAGGCCTTTCGCGTTTAATTACCGCGGCATACGCTAATTTGGGATTAATTACTTATTTCACTGCCGGCCCTAAAGAAGCTCGAGCATGGACCATTCGATCGGGGACCAAAGCACCTCAAGCTGCGGGGGTAATTCATACGGATTTTGAGAGAGGATTTATACGAGCCGAAACCATCGCCTATGATGATTATATATCCTATCAGGGTGAAAAAGGAGCCAAAGAAGCCGGTAAAATGAGACAGGAAGGAAAAGAGTACATAGTGAAAGATGGGGATGTTTTACTTTTCCGATTCAACGTCTAAAAATGAAGTAGGCTTGGGGTCACTTTCAATGGGGGAGTTCATTAGTTCATCCCGCTTTAAATAAACCACAATAAGTCCTATAACACTAAGCACAGCAAACATACCTACATAGGTATAGAGTGCGGGACTTGGGTTATCTACACTAGAAATTGAACCCGAGAATACGGCAACAGCTGAATAGGGTAAGGAGCCTAAACTGTAGAACATTAGATATCTCCAATAAGGCATTCGCGTGGTTCCTGCAAGACAGGAGGTAATTTCTGGGAGCATGGGCGCCGCTCGGCACAGCAATAACGACAAGGGACCTAGCGTTTGAAAAAGGTGAATCATACTCTTTTGTTCGGCATCATCTTTACAAACCCATGACAGTACTTTCGTGCCGTGGTATCGACTGAGTACATAGCCCAAAGAACCGGCTAACAATAAGCCAACAGACGAATAAAAAAATCCCCACTCAAAACCCAAAAAGAAGCCAGATAAAATGGTTAATGATAGGGTGGGTACGGCAATAAATAAATCAATTAGCAACAAGATGATGATGAGTGATCCCACCCAAGTAGGTGACCATTCCTGTGCTTGTATTAACCAAGCTTTTATGTCTTCTAGACTAAGTATATCAAGAGCTTTAAACACCAAAAGTGTCAAGGTAAATACCAACACCAAAATCCCCACAAACCGACCTATTGCTTTAATACCCTTATGCAAATAAAAGGTGCCAGGTTTAAAAAGTAGAGAGTAAAATTTCATGAATCAGACGGGTTGAAGAACAACTGAATTATCGGGTAATTTGAAAACGAATAATCGAAGAATCTGCTGGAACGTTCCAAGGATTTACTCGATCGTAAACAACCCAAGCATCAGGAAATGCTCTCTTGATGATTTGTGCTACATTATAAGCTTTTTCACGTTCATGGAAATCCCCAACATGAACTCGATAATAGGGAGCCTTAAAAAAGGTATAGGTTTCCGGACTATATCCAGATATAGAACGAACAGACCAGAATCGAAAGCGTTTGGAAACCGTATCGGCTATGGCCGGAGAAGGTCCAGAATAAATTTGAATTCTGAAGCCCTCATATAAATTTTTTTCCTCAACCACTTCTTCTTCTGTAGTAGTACGCAGACTAAGCTCTTCGGGTATTCCCTGATCAATGGCTGGGAAAAAATCATCCCATTGCACCAATATGGAACCTTTTCCAACCTCATCGGAGAACTCTTGATCTTCTCTAACCACATCGGTAGATAATTCGGTTACGAATCCGCTATCGGTTTTGGAAATAACCATGAGATTTTCATAGGCTGGCAATGGAACCATAGATGGAACACTGCTCTCCATAACCAAGGGTTCCGACCCTCCACATGAGAGCATGCTCACGCCTGACATAAGACAAATAAACAAAAGATACGATCGATTCGACAGGTGTGCCATCCTTTATTCAGATATTGGGTGCCAGGTTGTTTTCACCTCTTGAACCTCTAATATACGATAGGGGTCTTTAACCATTGAGGCAATATCTTGAACAATCTCAATTTTATCCGAAAGGATCTGATCCAACGGACCACCTACATTCCAAAAATGTAAACGTTTTAGATTACTTGTACTGCCAACTTCTAATTCTTTTCGCAGTTCTGGTGCTAACCCTCGATCTGCGATTAGGGCGTCCAGATCCATATGAGAAACAAAATGGCCGATTAGCTCTTCTTTTCTTCCCGTTATAATATTAACCACGCCCCCAGGAACATCCGAGGTTTCTAAGACCTCAGCAAACGTACAAAGGGATAAAGCAAGTTTTTCTGATGCTACGATAATAGTACTATTACCAGCGACTAAACTAGGTAGCATCATGGCTAAGGCACCTAATAATCCTGGTGCTTCTGGTGCTAACATTCCCACTACACCTACAGCTTCTTGGCGTGAAAAATTAAAGTGATGGCTTGCGACGGGGTTAACCGTACCAAAGACCTGTTGAATTTTATCTGTCCATCCCGCGAAATAGATGATCAAATCGATGGCAGATTGTACTTCACATTCCGCCATTTCTTTAGAATAGCCCATGCCTTCTAGCTCGGACTGGAATTGATGACTTCGACCCGATAATATTTCAGCTATCCGGTAAACAATTTGACCTTTGTTGTATGCCGTACGCTGTTGCCATCCCGCTTGAGCCTTTCGTGCAACTTGAACGGCATTTCGAATATCTTTTCGGGTTGAAAGGCATACGTTGGCCAGATGATTGCCCTCTGCATTGTTCAGCTTGTAATATCTGCCTGATTCTGTTCGTGGAAATGCACCGCCAATATAATTTTTGTACGTTTTTGGAACACTAATCAAGTCATCACGTGTGCTCATGCCTCTACCTCCATATTAGATTCTAAATGGACGTAGGGCGCCAATCCCTGAATGCCACCCTCACGACCCATACCACTTTCTTTATAGCCTCCAAAAGGCGATGTAGGATCAAATTTATTGTATGTATTTGACCAACCTACACCTGAATTTAGTTCCGCTCCTACGTGAAAAATCTTTGATCCTTTGTCGGTCCAGATTCCAGTGGCCAGTCCATAAGGTGTATTGTTGGCTTTGTCAATGGCTTCTTGAGTCGTACGGAAGGTTTGCACCGTCAAAACCGGCCCAAAGATTTCTTCTTGAACCACAGTAGAAGATTGTGAGACTTTTGTAAGAAGGGTAGGTCGGAAGTAAAAACCATTCGATGGTACTTCCATCTCACATTGAAAGCATTCGGCACCTTCCTCCAGCCCAATTTCAACATATTTCTGAATCGTATGCAATTGATTCTGTGAGTTAATGGCTCCTACATCGGTGTTTTTGTCCAACGGGTCACCCACAATGAGGGTGGCCATTCGTTGTTTTAATAAATCAATTACTCGATCAGCCACGCCTTCTTGAACCAGTAGGCGTGAGCCAGCACAACAGACATGCCCTTGATTGAAAAAAATCGCGTTTACAATCCCCTCAACTGCTTCATTCAAAGGGGCATCTTCAAAGATAATGTACGCACCTTTACCACCTAATTCGAGGGTAGATCGTAGGTCTCTACCCGCTATAGATTGCTGAATTTTTTTGCCCACTCCCGTAGAACCTGTAAAGGCAATCTTATCGATGCCCTCATGATTGACCAGATATTCACCGGTTCGACCTGGTCCGGTTACGATATTAACTACACCGTTGGGTAGTCCAACATCTTGCAGTAATTCACAGAATTTTAGGGCGGTTAAACTGGTTGTCTCAGCTGGTTTCAACACCACTGTATTGCCACAGGCCAGAGCGGGGGCAATTTTCCAAGCCAACATCAACAGAGGAAAATTCCACGGAATAATTTGTCCACAAACACCCACAGGTTTTGCAGTCTTTCCTGGAAACGCATAAGCAAGTTTATCGGCCCACCCAGCATAATAAAAGAAGTAAGCGGCAGCTAAGGGAATGTCAATATCGCGAGACTCACGAATTGGTTTACCACCATCCATGCTCTCTAAAACCGCAAATTCACGTGATCGCTCTTGTAACATGCGAGCAATTCGGTACAAATATTTTGCTCTTTGTGAGCCCTTAATGGTACCCCAATGGTTCTCGAAAGCGTTTCTTGCGGCTTTGACCGCTACATCCACATCGTCTTCATTTGCTTCGGTACATTGGTAGAGTAGCTCTCCCGTAGCAGGGTTTATGCTATCAAATGATTGATCAGGATCATAGTTGCGAAATGCTCCATCGATGAACAAACCATATTGCGTTGCAAATTGTACATGATCCGTACTCTCAGGGGCTTTTGCGTAGTCCCATTGAATAGGTATAGTAGCGGAATCGGATTGTTTTTGAGACATGATATCGGTGTTTGTACGAACTAGTCGTTTGAAAAATAATTAAGTGATTGATAGCGACCCGTTTTTTCCTTAACCCATTGCATAAGTACGTCATTAGCTAAAGAACTCGCTCCAAATCGAAAAAGATCAGGTGTCAGCCATTTTTCTCCTAAAATTTCTTTAACCATGACCAAGTACTGAATGGCTTGCTTAGAACTTCTAATACCACCAGCTGGCTTCATGCCTATGGTTTTCCCGGTTTCAAAGTAGAAGTCTCTAATGGCTTGTAACATAACCAACACAACGGGCATGGTGGCGGCTGGTTGGATTTTTCCCGTCGACGTTTTAATAAAATCAGCACCTGCCTGCATAGCTAAATCACTAGCCATTCGAACGTGCTCTAGAGATCCTAATTCACCGGTCTCTAAAATCACTTTCAAATGAGCGTCACCACATGCCTCTTTCGTTTGGGCAATCTCGTCATACACCAAGGCATAGTCCCCCGATAAAAAGGCTCCTCTAGAAATAACCATATCTATTTCATCGGCTCCTTCCTCAACCGCATAACGCACATCATCTAATTTGATCTCAAATGAAGACATCCCTGATGGAAAGGCTGTGGCTACACTTGCTACATGAATGTTAGAACCTTTTAGAATATGTTTGGCTAATTTCACGCGATTGGGATAGACACAAACGGCAGCAACCGATGGTATATCGGGTAATTCCGTATAGGGATGTAAGGCTTTGTTACACAGCTGACGAACTTTACCCTCCGAATCACTTCCTTCCAAGGTCGTTAAATCCATCATCCTAAGTGCTAAATCTAAGGCCTGTAATTTCGACTCCTTTTTAATGCTACGACTACAGATACGTTCTACACGTTCGTGTACGCCTACAGCGTCGATAGGTATGCGGTCTATTATCATGTGCGTTTATTGCTTAGTAAATAGTTCACCAAAGGTTTTCTTAGATAAAATAAAAAAATCCCAAACGAGAAAGGGAGGGCGTAGTGGATTTCGCTGACCTGCTTTATTCTTAATGGTAGACTCTTCTTTTATACGTTTCTGCAACAATTTAGGAATTTTAGCTAAGAATGATAAATGTGCCCTAATAATCGCATATGCTTCATGAAATTGGCCCGTAATGAAGGCTTTTAAACAGGCCACCATGTCTAAAGCAAATCGCATACTTAAGGTACTAATGAACTGTTGATTGGACACATTCTTCACCAACATGTACCAATTATTTCGATAGTTGTACCAAATCTTTTTGAAAGAACCCTGGGATAGAGATCCTCCACCAAGGTGATATACCACAGATTCAGGACAGTACATAACCTCGATTCCTACATTACGTGCCCTCCAGCACAAGTCTATTTCTTCCATGTGCATTTCAAAATCTTCATCAAAACCATTCAATTGCTCAAATAGATCTTTTTTGATGAACATGGCCGCACCTGATGCCCAATCCACGGTGCTTGGATGGTTGTATTGTCCCGTATCTTTTTCCACCACATCCCATATTCGGCCTCTACAATAAGGATATCCAAATCGATCGAGATATCCACCTGCCGCTCCTGCATACTCAAAATAAGAGGGTTGATTCTGGGATTTAATTTTGGGTTGAAGGATGCCTGCGTTCGGATTGTCTTCAATCATGTTAGACATTTGGTCTAGCCAATTTGGATCGACCTGAACATCATTATTTAGGAAGACCAACCATTCATGGTTAGCAATCTTACTTGCGCGATTATTTCCCCCCGCAAAGAAATAGTTTTGGTCCAAGGCAATTACCTTGATTTCTGGAAATTCTTGCTTTACCCATTCAATGCTTTGGTCACTTGAGCCGTTGTCGGCTATGATAACTTCAAAAGCCTCATAGTTGCTCGCAACCACACTGGGTAGATACTTCTTAAGATGGTTTAAACCATTCCAGTTTAATATGATGATGCTGAAGCTGTTCAACTATTTCGGGCGATTATTTAAAAAAAGTTTAATTTCCGCTATGCATGATAAGAGCCCAACACGTACGAGACGAACCCTAAAGGCAATAACTTCGATCGCTTATGCATAGCTAGGCTATATGATACTAATTTAATTATGAAAATAGGCCTTATTTCAGACACCCACAGCTTTTTTGATCATCAACTGCGAGACTATTTTTCGGATTGTAATGAAATATGGCATGCTGGTGACTTTGGATCTATGAGGGTGGTCGAAGAACTTAAAAAAATAGCACCCCTTCGAGGTGTTTATGGAAATATAGATGGTCAAGACATTAGACAAGAATTCCCATTGCATCTAAGGTTTAAACTGTCGGGACTGGATATTTGGATGACCCATATTGGAGGAATTCCAGGACGATACAGTTTGCCTATACGACAAGAATTATCTGAAAATCCCCCCGATTTGTTTATCTGTGGTCACTCTCACATACTAAAAATTGTACGGGATAAAGAACGAAACAATATGTTGTACATGAATCCTGGTGCTGCGGGTAAACAGGGATTTCAACAAGTTCGTACCGCTGTAACTTTTGAGTTAACCAACACTAAGCTAGCCAATGCAAAAGTCATTCACTTAGGTGAAGTGGGGGAAAGTACCTTGTAAGGATCAATCATGATATCGCTGTACAAGCATTTGTACATTAAAAGCCGATTGTAAGACCAAGGGAATACCACCCCCTGGGTGCACGGAACCACCGGTATGAAAGAGCCCCTTAATCCCTCGTGTTCGGTTCCTTGGGCGCAGAAAAGCTGAAAACAACCCGTTGGAAGAAGTCCCGTAGATACTTCCTTTATTGGACCGGTACTTTTGATAGAAATAGTAGGGGGTTCGAATATGCTTAACTACGATATGATTGCGAAGATCATGCAAGCCCCTGCTTTCTAAATGATCAATGATCATGTCTGCATAGTGTTCTCGTTCTAATAGTTCCTGTTCTTGGGTGAGATAGGGGGCATTTACCAATACAAACAAATTAGATCCATTCCCAGGCGCATGATCGGGATCAGTATGCGAGGTATTAGCTACATAGATGGTGGGATCTTTGGGGAGTACTTTGTTATTAAATATATCCTCAAACTCTTTTTTATAGTCTTTGCTAAAAAAGATGTTATGATGTTTAAGCTGAGGGTAGGAACGGTTCAACCCGAGAAATAATACAAATCCTGAACACGAGGGTTCACTTTTTTCGGTTTGAATATGATTGAAGTAGCTTATGGATGATCGGTCTAACAGTTTTTGATAGGTTTCATAGGCATCACTATTAGAGACGACTACATCACACTCGAAGAGGTACGGATTGTTTTCAGAGTTTGAATGTTCCGCACGATCAGTTGCCTCAATGGGTGTACGGCTGGCCACTTGCAAGGCATGAACCTTGGTTTTACCCTTACTTTTGTGGGTGACAATTTTTTGGATGTCACATTCGGTATGAACGACTACTCCTAAATGGGTCGCTAAATGGATCAATTGATCGACCAAACGCCTCATCCCACCTTTGATGTAATAACCACCAATATTTAACTCGACATGTGGAATTACATTGAGTGTGCCGGGTGCTAAATAGGGTGATGAGCCATTGTAGGTCGTAAATCGTTTAAAAAACAGTCTAAGATATTCGGAGCTAAACTTCTTATCGATAACTGAGCTAACACTCGTAAAGGCATCTATGGCAAAAAATGATTGAATGCTGAGCCCTTTAAGGTCCGATAAGGAGTCCAGGGGATTGTATAAAAAGGCATCGGCTGTTTTGTTGTAAAGCTTGGATATATAGGCTATAAAATCTTGGTATGCTTTAGAATCTTCAGGCGCAATTCGTTCAATCTCTTTTACGCTAAGTTCGTCATTTTCGAAACAATCAAATAGGGTGCCATCGGGATAATTGTATCGGCAAATAGGCTCTACAGGAACGAGTTCAAGAGTGTTTTCAAGCGTTGTTCCACAGGTTTTAAAAAATCGTTCAAGAAGAAAGGGCATGGTAAGTAAGCTCGGCCCAGTGTCGAAGCGAAACCCTTCTTTAGTGTACTCGCCCATTTTTCCACCTAAGTCGGAATTCTTTTCGAAAAGATGAACCTCATAACCATCAGTGGCTAAGAGGCATGCCGACATTAATCCGCCAATGCCACCGCCAATAATTCCTACTCTAGGCTTTTTCGATGATTGATGTGAAGCATACGTTTTCAGGGAATTCATTTCTATTTGATGAGGATCTAGAGTAGTCAAATAATGGGAGTATAAATGGTTATAAATCCAATCTATGTAGGTTAAAGTACTATAAAACTAGTAGATTAGTTCGTCATTGTATAAGGAATCATACATACAGCATGTATAAGGCAGACATTAACGAAATTATCACACATTATAACTCCGAATGTATTGAATTCATTCGTGAGCATCAGGATAAGGCGTTAGAGCCCTTGATTTTGAATGGCAAATGGCCAGGCAATTTGCCAAAGGCATTTGTCATTGATCAAATCAAAGTTCGAAAAAAACTACGATCAAAAGTACCCGAATGGGCCCATAACTATCAGTTAATTCTACCTCCAGAGCATAATTTTCAGCAAAGTTCATCACAATGGACTGCTTCCTACAAAGCAGATCTATCGGACTGTGATGTGGTATTGGATGGAACAGGAGGGATGGGGGTCGATAGTTACTATTTTTCCTATTTGGGTAAAAAGGTATTCTACGTAGAGAAAAACTCATTTTTATGTGCCATAGCTACCTTTAATTTTAAGCAATTAGGCGTTGATATTGAAGTCATTAATGCGGGTGTTGAAGAGGTGTTAAGCTCGAAATCAGGGACCTATGCAGCAATACAGGATCGGCTTAAAAGCGCTCGCTCGTTACTTTATCTGGACCCCTCAAGGAAGGTGAATCATCAAAAAATCTACGATTTATCAGATGCTGAACCTCGAGTGAACGAGCTATGGCCTTACCTAAGATCATTTTTCCATGAATTGCTAATTAAAGCGTCTCCAATGGCCAATATTGAAGAATCCACCATAGAAGGGGTTCATGCCTCAAGGGTACAAGCCGTGTCGATTAATAACGAGTTGAAAGAGCTTTTGTATGAGTACAAATTTGAAGATTCAGAGAATTCGAAGCAACAACTCATTGCAGTGGATATACAAAAAAACAATCATGAACCCGGGCATGTTTGTTCGTTAGAGTATTCACAAGATCTGGGTTTGAGTTTAGGTGATATACACCATTCGTATCCTGATACTAATACGCTTGATGGGAATGCAGGGTTTATGGTTGAAGATGAGCCGAGGTCTGGTTTTTTATATGATCCGTTGGTAGCTGTTAAGAAATTGGACCTGATGGATGAGTTAATTAAGATGTATCCAGTAACTAAGATGCATCCATCGACCCATATCTATTATTCTAAAACCTACCTGTCTGATTTCCCGGGTAGGATATTTACCCTTGTCGATGGTTTTTCTCCTAATAATAAAGCAGTAAAAAAATGGCTGAGCCAAGAAGGGGTAGCTTGTATTAACGTATGGGCACATAATTATCCAGAATCGACCAATACGTTAAAGAAACGGTTTCGATTAGAAGACGGGGGTTCGCGTTTTATGATTTTCACCAAAACGCATCATGGACGTCATTGGCTTTGGATCGCCGATTTAGAAACCAAACCTTATGCCAGGCCTTAAAAATTGATAACAATCCCAATAGAGGGTAAAACAGTAGCTGAATTGTTGGTATTTACCTGAACTAATCTCCTTGGGAGAAGAATCTCACCAGCTTCGTTTCGGTCTAAGCCATATGAGGGCTCTTGAGGATTAGCATTGGCCAATACATTTTGTATCTCAAAAAATAAATCCAAACTCCAGTTACGATAACTCCATTTTTTATCGACTCGTACATCAACCTGATTGTAACTATCTAAACGCACAGAACCTATGTTGTTAAAATCCTTTACGATGGCAGGGTAAAATTGGAGGCTTTTCTCACTATTGGTAGGCACATACGGTGCAGAACCAAGGTACCGATAGCGAGTACTAATTTCCCAGTTATTACCCAATTTATACCCTCCTAATAAGGAAATGAGCAGTTGATTGTCCCATAAGGATGGTTGATATATTTCATTAGAGCCAGAAAACTCACTTCTGTACCACGTTAAAGAACCAATACCATACCACGTACCGGTAAATTTTTGTTGATACAGAAATTCTACTCCATAGGTCCGCCCAAGTCCTGTGCTTAGTATAGGTTCACTACCTAGGACCTCAAATCCACCACCCTTATTAGCAAGTGACACCTCATCTTTGATGGATACGGGATAGTTGCTATATCGCTTTAAAAAGCCTTCTAGAGTCATGCGAGCTGATTCATTTATGAGGAACTCCAATCCACCTACTAGATGCTCACTTTCAATATACTTGTTAGACTGATTAACCCATAAACCCAAATTATCCTGGTACCCCAATACGGTGTAGGGCGGTATTTTATAATAGATTCCCCACGATTGATTCCACTTTACCTTTCCTGCACGATCTAGGGTAAAGGAAGCCGATAAACGTGGACTAAACTGAGCAATAAGTCCAGTATTATCGTTCATAAACGAGTTGTCATCGATACGGAAACCGGCAGAAAGCTGTAAACGATCATCAAGCCAATTACTTGAAGCTTGAGCGTAAGCGCCATAGCGTAGAAAACGTAGATCTGAGTTGAATTCCCAAGAGTTAACCAAGTCTAGGGTATTGTTATCGTATAGAACATGTTGCAAAGAATAGCCAAAGGAGTAGGTCCAATTATTGACGAATAGTTTAAATTGATGCCGAAGCTTCTGCTCTATCTCATTGGCATCATTTTCAAAGTAAAGCCCTGACTCATTTACATTATCTTGGTATCTTGAAAATCGATTATAAAGGTTATTTTGACTTAATACGACATCCATAAAGCCCTCATAATTAGAAAATCTGTGCCTCCATCTAAGACCTAAGGTATTGCTTTGTTGAGCTAAAACAGGTACTTGATCTTGAATAGCTTTTTGTTCCGCATCAAACTCTTCTATGTCATTAACGGATGAATTATCAATGGATCCTACACCGGTAATCAACAATTCATTTCTGGTGTTAAATCGGTGGTTTACTTTGTATTGATAATCCCAGTAATCGGGTAAAAAGGGTAATCCAATGGCTTTAAAAAGTACTTGTAAATAGGATCTACGTACACTCAATATGTACGAGGTATTGGCTTCTTCGTTATCTCCTTTAAACAAAGGTCCTTCAAAAGTGAAGGCGGATTCCGAAGAACCTAATCGAAAATTTCCTACAAAGTTCCTGGTGTTTCCATTTCGTTGATCGAATTCGAGTACTCCACTTAAAGTGTTGTCATAAGAGGCTGCAAAAGAACTTGCGGACAGGGTTACTCCTTCGAAGAATGAGACATTTAACAAGCCTACAGGACCACCTGCACTACCTTGAGTAGAGAAATGGTTGATGGTTGGGATTTCAATACCGTCTAGATAGTACACATTCTCATTGGGAGCACCTCCCCGAATAATGACATCATTTCTAAACCCTGCAACCGAACCTGAAACACCAGGGAAGGATTGGATAACTTTTGCAATGTCATTATTACCACCAGGGTAGGATGCTATTTCTTCTTGGCTCAGGTTTTGAATGGACAGGGGAGTGGTTTCCAGCTTGGTAAAAGGATTTACCGTGACGACCAGTTCTTCTAGACTCGTATCAGAAGACTCTAATGTAACATTGAGCAAGGCATTCCCTTCGGATCTTACGACTACGTTAAAAAGAATTTTGGGTGCGTATCCAATATAGCTGATTCTGATGTTGTAACTTGCAGGCACTATATTTCTGATAACAAATGCCCCATCGGCATCGGTTGCAGCTCCAAGATTGGTATTTTCGAGGAATACCGTTGCACCAAACAGCGCTTCACCTGTTTTACTATCTGTTATGGTTCCTCTCAACTCGCCATTTTGTGCCAGTATCTTAGGAGATAGAACACTAACCAGGGTCAGTATGAGGACACTAGAAAAGAATTTGCGCGTAAGACACACCATAGTTCAAAATGCATTACTTTAGTGTTAGTAGCGCTACGGTTTCAATATGATAGGTTTGTGGGAACATATCTACGGGTTGAATAGCTTCGACCCGATAGATGTTGGAAAGTTTTTCAATGTCTCTTGCCATTGTAGAACTATCACAGCTAACATATACGATTCGTGGCGTTTTTAAGTCTAATAACTGTTGCACAACATCGGGATGCATCCCGGCACGTGGTGGATCAGTTATTAATACCGTTGGAACACCATATTCGTTAATTAACGTTTCATTGAAGGTGTCTTTCATATCACCTTTTACAAAAAAAGCATGTTCGACGTTATTTTCGACGGCATTCTTTTTAGCATTCTCGATAGCTTCTTCAACCAGTTCAATACCCACTACTTTTGTTGCTACCTTACTTAGATAGAGGCTTAAGGTTCCCACTCCACAATACAAATCATACACGATGTCATCAGCTTGTACTTGAGCAAATTCTAGGGCTACATTATACAACGCTTCGGCCTGCTGGGTGTTGGTTTGGAAAAAGGCTTTTGGATGAATTGTAAAGCTAAACTCACCAATGGAGTCTCTAATGGTCCCAGGTCCAAGCAATACATGCTCAATTCGCCCATAAGCAGTGGGACTGGGAGTATCATTAATACTGTAAATAAAGGTAGTAATTTCGGGAAAATTGCTTTTGAGACCTTCTAATAATGTATGTACAAGCTCAAGGTCTTCGTAAAAGGCTACCAGTACGACCATAAGATCTTGAGTATAATGGGATTTTCGAATGACTAAGTGTCTAAAGAATCCTTCCTTTGTAAAGGTGTCATAGGCTTCAATGTGATGTTCAATGGCAAAGCTGCGTACATAGTCCAAGATTTTGAAGGATATGGGATGCTGTAAATGGCACTCTTGTAAATCTAAGATCTTATCAAATCGACCAGGTGCATGCAGACCAGCGGCAAAGCCTGAATCATCAACAAATTCTTCACTTCGAATCTCTTGCTCTGTTAACCATCTGCGTGGGCTAAAGCTGTATTCCATTTTATTTCGGTAATACAAGGGATCGGGGCAGCCAATAATATCATTAACAACGGTGGTGCATTTCCCTATTCTTCGTAGATGATCTTCAACTTGCTGTCGTTTGAATTCCAATTGTTTGGTATAGGGTACATGCTGCCAGCTACAGCCACCACACACTCCAGCATGCTTACAATGGGGAGTTATGCGATCATGAGAGGGACTCAGAATGTCTAAGAGTTTGGCCTCAAGGTAATTTTTTTTCTTTTTGATGATTCTTGCCGACACACGATCACCCGGCATTGCACCCTTAACAAATACCGCGCGCTCTTCGAATCGGCCTATTCCTTTGCCTTTAAATGCTGTTCCATCTATATTCAGTTCAATACAGTCGCCTTTTTTCATTAAGCAATATGTTCCTCATTGTAGTAGGCATCAAATTCAATTTTTGCTGCAATACGTGGATCAGAGGTTTGTTCTATCGTGGTAAGCGCTTGCTCGAGTTGCCGTAGTGCAATGTTGGTGAGCATCTGTAAAAATTTAACGGCTATTTGAGGGTGACGTTCCATTAAAACTTCAAAATCAGGTTTGAAAAATCCTAATAGGGTGCATTCAGTTTTACAGAGTGCAGAGGTCTTACGTCTTAAATTATATCCGATGGATAGAGCACCAAAACTGTCGGGTGAATGAAGTAAAAAAGCATCGGATGGATTGGGAGTATTTTCAGATTCTTCCCCACTTGTTGCGATGGTGAGTTCGACGGAACCATCTTCAATAAAATACATCCCAGTTCCAGGATCGTTACGATAGAAAATGTATTCTCCTTCTTTATAGGTTCTTCGGTGGCACAGCTGCAAAAACTCATAGCGTTCTAGAGTGGAAAGATTTTGCAAAAACCGAGACTTTAACACGATTTTCGATTGCTGCTTTATGCGATTATATGTACTCATGAATAGAAAAGTTACGTGTTATAGGCTAGAAAGAATGGCCAATTCCAAAGCTAAAATACAATTTCTTATTGTTAAACCATCCTAAATTTACATCGTGAGCACGTAAGGTGAAATCGAGACGCACCACGACATAATCCCAATCGATTCGAATACCGGTGCCGGTTCCCAGAGCAATCTGATTATAGAAGGTATCAAATCTAAATCGCCCTTGCTCTAGCTGATCTTCATTGTCTTGAGATCTAAAATCGTTACGAGGTCCGTACCAAATATTCCCCGCATCGGCATAGACAGCCCCCATCCAATCGGCTCCCAGTAAATCTTTGACAACTACCTGCCTGCTTTCTAAAAAGGCCGCAAGTTTGATTTCTCCTCCATTGATGGTAACCTGATCGGAAGCAATATTTCCTGGGCCTAATTGAAAAGGTGCCCAACCTCTAATGTCATTACTTCCACCTGCAAAAAATCGACGATTTAAAGGGATAGAAGTGTTATTCCCGAATGGATGGGCTATCCCAGCAAATACACGGTATGAAAATACCCCTCCCGATGTAAGGGGTACATACCTACGTGTATCCAAAGTAAAGGTAAGAAACTGGGAATAGGTTAATTGATTGTCACTTAGTTTAAATAAGGTGGGCAATTCACCTTCAAGTGTCCCTGGCGTAACCACTAAGCGATCCATAAGATAGGGGAGATTACCACCGGCAGATAGAGACAATTCTCTAAAATAGCCTTGATTTCTCTTTATTAAATTGGTGGTGTAGTCTCGGTAACTATACCGTATGATAGAAGATATTTGAGGTTCAAAATCTTGTAGAATACGAATGTATTCCAAACTGTTGGCACCAAATTCATCAATCAGGTTATTTTTGAATTCCGTGGATGGATTGGTATCGATAATGTCCAATTCGAAAACATCCAGAGTAGATATCCTTGAATTTGAGTGGGGAATTTGAATTCTGTAATTGAATTGAAGATCTGAATTTATATCAAAGTAAAGTTGATCAGATCGACTGTACGATAAAGAATAACTCGAATTGACACTTATGAAATTGGGAAGTTCATTTAGTTTTCTAAACGGTCTTGCTAATCGGGGGAGTGTGTACTGTGTGCGCAATTCATAGCTTCTGAATACCGAAGACTGTACTTGGCCTTCAGGGGCGATCTGTTGAATCGTCTCTTCTGCAACAAATTCAAAGCTTGAATTTAGGTTGATGTTTAATCGTTCCGCCAGTCCGTTTACATTAATATTACTGTAGTCGACTCCAAGTCCGGTACCAAATCCGTACCGTTTCATCCCGAAAAACTCTGTCGATATTCTGTGTGGAGTGATGCTTTCAAGTTCGATGAATACCGGAATGATTTCATTGTTGTAGTCGGGATTAATTCCAAATTCAGATAGCCCGAAACGTTTAATATTCACCATACCTAAACTCTGTAATTCCCTCACACTTTGTAGATATTGACTTTCCGAGTATTGTTCTCCCGGTTTGATCATAATCTGATCCACAATCACTTGATTTCTCGTTGGTAGATTTTCTGATTTTGAAATAATAAGTGCGTGATTGATGCTATTCGATGGATTAAAACGATCCACTACAATCATATCAGTCGGATCTTGTACATTAGTGTACTGAATTGATACATCACCAAACCGAAAGGATGTACCTGGGGAAACATAGAATAAGACTTCAAGCCCGTAAGGTCTTTTTCCGGGTTGAATATACGCTATAACTGAATCACGAGTGACGGATGCATAACCGTTATCTTTTAAATACCAAAGTATACGCTCTTGCTCGGCCTTAAGTGACGAAGCATTATAGGCCTCAAATACGCTGAATGTGGAGTCGTTGATAGCTGTTTGAGTAAGTGGACTTTCTTTGTAAAATTGAACGGTTTGAAGTTTTTGGATTTCTTTCGGAAACCCCTGGTAACTGATGCGTTCGATTTCATATTGAGGACCTTCTTGAATAATAAAGGAGACCTCCACAGATGATCCTCTGAGTGGAACGATTGTCGTGTCTACTTGGACATCACGGTATCCCAGTGACTCATAAAATAATCGGATTCGATCTAGATCATTCCCAACAATGGAACGTTCTAATTCTACTGGTTCTTCACCTAAACTACCGCCACTTAATAGATTTAGATATAACCAAGGAGTAAATCTAGGTATAGCAAGAAACTCGCGGTTGGTTCGAGTTTTAACAAGTGTTTCTAGGACTCTGTTTTTAATCTCAGAGTTTCCACTAAAACGCACTTTTTTTATCAGGAGAGGTTGAAATCCATCGATGCTTTTGTTCAACAGCTGTGTTGAATCATCGTTGGTTACTGTTGTATCTGTGAATTGTGCATACCCTTGTGCAGTGCCTAGGCAAAAAACATACAAAAGGATGATATAGGAGGTAATCCTCAGGCTCAAATCTGCAAATTGAATAAGTGGTTTAAAAGGAGGAATGAGGATTAGTCGAATATTCTGAATCGATTAGACATCATCATAATCGAAACCTTCATCTTCCTCATTGTGGAAAAAGTCTTCCTTTCTAATGTAATCTGGCCAGATATCTTCAATACCTTCGTAAATAATTTCTTCTCCCTCGTCAATTTCTTCTAGCTCTTCAAGGTTTACAATTACCTGATTAGGTAGCCCATTTCGTTCGGCCCACTCAATGAGTTCTTCGCGGGTAGCTGGGAATGGTGCTTCATCAAGAGCAGCAGCTAATTCTACAGTCCAAATCATAGTATATATAATGCGTTAGGATTGATAATATATTAAAAGAGAGTGTAGCTAAAAATACAAGTCTTTACTGAATTTTTTTTTATACTCAATTCGTGCCGAAAATATTGCTATCTTAGCAAAAATACATCACCGAATTAAAGAATATTTACTTTTATGTTTAATTCATTAGGACCTACAGAAATTATCATCATCGCCCTTTTTATCTTGGTATTTTTCGGAGCTAAGCGTATACCAGAATTAGCCAAGGGATTAGGCCAAGGAATTCAAGAATTCCGTAAAGCCTCTCGCGATATCAAAAAAGAAATCGAAGAGACTTCCAAAGAAATTGAAGACTCGGTTAAAAGCGAAGAGAAAGAATCCGCAAAATAAATAGGTTTTCACTTGTCTTACCCAACCATACGCACCATACAACAACAAATTGTAGATGGCGAGCTTCGACTTACGGATATAGTACAGGAGCATTTTAGCATCATTAAGGAGCGCAATCCTGAAATAAATGCGGTTACCTACACCAATGAGACCGAAAGTCTTCAGCAAGCCGAAATTATAGAGCAAAAAATTAAAGCAGGAACGGCAGGTCCTCTGGCAGGATTAGTCATGGGCATTAAAGATGCCATTTGTGAAGAGGGTAAACCCGCAACCTGTGCCTCAGGAATGCTGGAAAATTTTAAAAGCGTATACAATGCAACGGTTATTGACCGTCTTGGTGCGGACGATGCTCTTTTAATTGCTCGGCTCAACATGGATGAGTTTGCAATGGGTTCTACTAACGAATATTCCATTTATGGGCCTGCTCTAAATCCTCATAACAAAGATTATGTTACAGGGGGATCTTCGGGGGGTAGTGCAGCGGCCGTTGTCTCAGGAATGGTGCATGCTAGCCTTGGTTCGGATACAGGTGGTTCCATTAGACAACCCGCTGCATATTGTGGTGTAGTCGGGTTGAAACCATCCTATGGTCGTGTTTCCAGATACGGACTCATAGCCTATGCATCATCTTTTGATTCTATTGGGCCATTAACTCATCATGTTGAGGATGCGGCTAGGATTCTACAATCCATTGCAGGACGTGACCCTCATGATATGACCAGTTCTGCAGCGGATGTTGACGATTATGTACGCAAAGTAGATAATCCGAACAAGTCCTTACGAATAGGGGTGCCTTCGGAATATTTTGGTGAGGGTTTGGACCAGGAAATTCACGAATCCATCAAACAAACACTTTCTAAGTTAGAAGAACAAGGTGCAAGCTTGGTGCCTATACACCTTCCTCACAGTGAGTATGCTATTTCTACCTATTATATACTAGCTACCGCTGAAGCGTCTAGCAATTTAGCACGTTATGATGGGGTTCGGTATGGACACAGGGCAAGTCTTGAAGATATTCAAGCACTTTCATCCGATGATTCTGGGCTCAACAAAATGTATAAAATGAGTAGGACTCAGGGTTTTGGCTTAGAGGTGAAACGTAGAATTATGTTAGGGACTTATGTTTTGAGCTCTGGTTATTACGATGCCTACTATGCAAAGGCACAGAAGGTTCGCAGACTTATACAACAAGATTTCATGGATGCATTTGAACATGTAGATGTAATCGTAAGTCCAACAGCTCCGACAACGGCATTTAAAATAGGGAGTAAACTAGATGACCCTATACAAATGTATTTAAATGATATTTATACCATATCTGCAAATTTAGCAGGTATTGGCGGAATAAACGTACCCTTAGGTAGGCACTCAAACGGGCTGCCGATAGGAATTCAGTTTATGGCTTCCGCACAAAATGAGGCTACCTTACTACAGGCTGCTCGTCTTGTCGAGATTCTCCAACATTCGTAGCTAAACTCCTATAGTATGCCGGGTCAATCTCCAAAAGAGTATCTTGAAATCTGCCTTCTTGTACATCAAGATGGTACTCAAATCCTATTTTCAGAACTTTTTGACCTTGGATTTACAGGTATTGATGAGACGGGTCCAATGGTAAAAGCGTATATCGAGTCGGAAAATTTCACCAAGATGGTGCAACAAAAATTGCATGATTACATCCTTTCACTCGAAGGTGTGGAGCTGGTAAATTCAAATGTATTGTTTGAAAAAAACTGGAACGAAGAATGGGAAAAGGGGATACGTCCTCAAATCATTGGCTCATTTTACGTGTATCCTAGTTGGAATAAGGAGAATCTACCGAAATATTTAATACCTTTACACATAGATCCTAAAATGGCGTTTGGTACAGGTACCCATGAAACTACCCGTTTATTGTTAGAGTGGTTGCCTGAGGTCATTACCAAAGGGGATAGGGTGTTGGACGCTGGAACTGGTACTGGGATACTTGCCATAGCATCATCTAAGTTAGGGGCACAAGAAGTTTTTGGCTTTGATATAGATCCCTGGAGTTTTGAAAATGCCAACGAGAATATTGGGAAAAATAAGGTAGAGCAGGTTCGGGTTGTAGAGGGAAGTTTGCATCACCCTGAAATCAACGGTAGGTTTGATGTAATCATCGCCAATATCAATACCATTGCTCTTAGTGACATGGTTCCCGAATTTCTAAACCATCTCACAACTAGTGGGCATGTATTATTGTCGGGATTACTACAATCAGACCTTCAAGATTTCAAGAAACATGTATTAGAGAATCGATATCAACTCATACAAGAACGTACCATGGGTGAGTGGGCTGCTCTTTGGTTACAACCAATCGTTTAATAAATTAAAGAAGTTTAATTTTATCTCCGAGATCCATCATGTTACGATCTTCAATTGATATCGGTACAAATTCTGTTTTACTACTCGTTGCTGAGCAAAAACAAACGGGTTTAGATTGTATATATGAAGTGCAGAGACTTCCGAGATTAGGTAAGGGAGTTGACAAATTAGGTAGGTTATCATCGGATAGCATGCATCGTGTTTTGGATGTTTTACAAGAATTTAATGCCATCTTACAACGCGATTATCCGACCTGTCAGGCTCCCATAATTACGGCTACTTCTGCGGTGAGAGATGCGAGTAATAAGCAAGATTTTTTGAATCAAATCTTTGAGAAAACAGGGTGGAAGGTACGTTTACTCAGTGGAGAAGAAGAAGCTAAATTCACATATCTTGGAGGTTTGAGCCAAACTCCCATTCAAACTGAGCATGCCTTAGTCATCGATATTGGAGGAGGCAGTACAGAACTTTCGTTAGGTACATCCGATCAGTGGTTGAAAGGGGTTTCCCTAGATATGGGTTGTGTACGCTTTAATGAACGATTCTTGCATCATAACCCCCCATTTCAGGAAGAAATAGGGCAGTGCATCGCTACTATACAGACTTATCTAACCCGTGAAGCTATTAAAATACCCAAGAATACACGTTTGATTGCAGTTTCCGGTACAGCCACATCTCTTGCCGCTATCGATGCTCAAATTATTCCCTATCATAGTGAGAGCGTAAATAATTATCGTGTTGCTCAACCTCAACTGGCCAAAAGCATTAATGTATTTAGATTACATACCTACGAAGAGTTAAAAAAACTACACCCAGAAGTCATGGAAGGTCGGGCAGATATTTTTTTAACAGGGTTACTGATTTTAAATGAAATTTTAAATTACTATAACGCGCCAGAGTTTATAGTATCCAGTGGTGGAATTAGACACGGTATACTTGTAAGTTGAGTCTTTGAATGAGTACTTCAGAACCGACATATCATCACAGATCAGATGCTTCCCAAAGTTCCCTAGAAGACGATAAATGGGTGCAATTAGCCGTAAAGGGTGACGAAAAAGCATATGCTGCGTTGTCTAATAAATATCAACGACCCCTGTACTTTCATATACGTAAAATGATTCGAGATGTGGATTACGTGGATGACTTGGTACAGGATATTTTTATGAAAGCATTTAAGAATCTGAAGAATTATAAAAATGACTATGCGTTCTCAACGTGGCTTTATCGTATTGCAACCAATCATACCATTGATTATTTACGGAAAAAGAAACTAGATACTCTATCCATACATCCTGACTCTTCGGATGATGATCATGCCCCCATTCAACTTGAGGATGAGGATACGTACACCGATGAACCAATGATTCGTCGAGAGAGAAAAAATAAAGTTCATGAGGCGATCAATACCTTACCTGAAAAGTATAAAATAATTATACGTATGCGTCATATTGAAGAAATGAGCTATCAGGAAATTTCTGAGGAAATGAATTTACCATTAGGTACGGTTAAGGCGCATATTTTCAGAGCCCGGGAATTGCTGTATAAGTATATGAAAGACAGTATACATGAATACTAGCATGTCTAAACAGGTGGGTATTGATCTTAATCTTTTGAGAGATTTTTTTCTACGATTTGGGCGTTTCTAAGGAATCCTTCATGTTTCACTCGTTTAACAGGAGTACCATTGAAGAGATGGTCATAGTCGTTTAACGAAAGTTCCGAAAGATTGTGCATAGGAAGTTGATTCAAACGTGTATCGGGTGAAAATTCAGGCCACTGACCAAACATGGCCTTTTGATTCCATGGACATACAATTTGGCAAATATCACAACCAAATAGCCAGGAATCCATAGCACTATGATATTCTTCGGGGATAGCTCCTTTGTGTTCGATGTTCCAATGCGAAATACATTTTGATCCGTCAACTTTTTTGGGTTCAAATATGGCATTCGTGGGACAGGCATCTATACATCTCCTACAGCTCCCACAGTGGTCGGTGGTTGGTGAATCGTATACCAATGGTATATTAATCAAGAGTTCGGCCAGAAAGAAATAAGAGCCTAGTCGTTTGTTGAGTAGGTTTCCATTTTTCCCTATCCATCCTAAGCCTGCTCTTTGAGCCCAACTTCGCTCTAGAACGGGTGCCGAGTCTACGAAATATCGGCCCTGTATTTGTGGGATATCATCACTGATACGGGAATAGAGTGTTTTGAGGCGCTTTTTTACTACTTTATGGTAGTCTCTGCCTTGTGCATACTGTGCAATCTGTGGGTAACTAGCATGTAATTTAGTTGTAACTGGTTGATGATAACTCACTAGCAAACTAATCACACTACATGTTCCGGGAACCAATTTACGAGGATCTACTCGTTTGTGATGGTTGTGTTCCATCCATTCCATACTACCGTGCATACCTCTGGATACCCATTCGCTAAGTCTTCGATCATCATCTTCTAGATAGGTAGCCTTAGCAAACCCAACTCCATCAAAACCCAGTTCTAATGCATGAAACCGAATGATTTGAGTCCATTTCTGAGTTTCTTGTACCACCGTCATCCTGATAATCTTAGGTATTAAACCACGATGTCTTTGATTTTACCCTCTTTGAGTAGGACGGTTCTTTTTGGATACTTTTTAACCAAACTATGATCATGTGTGACCATTAGAACGGCAGTTCCTCTCTTGTTAATGGTCAAGAGTAATTCCATGATATCTTTAGAGGCTTCTGGGTCTAAATTTCCAGTGGGTTCATCGGCAAGTATTAAGCGGGGCTCATTTACTAAGGCTCGAGCTATGACAACTCTTTGTTGTTCCCCTCCTGATAGATCATTGGGCATTTGTTTGAATCGATGGCTCAATCCAACTAAGGATAAGGCTTCATTCACTTTTTTGGGAATATTAGAACTCGGGTAGCCTGTTACGTGTAACGAAAAAGCTACATTTTCGTAAATGTTGCGATCTTTTAAGAGTTGGAAATCTTGAAAGACAATACCCATACTCCGTCGTAGTTTGGGTATCTCTTTACTTTTTAGCCCCTTCAAATGAAACCCATTCACAACTATGTTCCCAGATTGAGCTTCAACGTCTTTGTATAGTAACTTTAGTATACTGCTTTTACCAACTCCTGTAGGGCCAATGAGATACGCAAATTCTTGTTGTTTTAAATCAAAATGGGCATCAATTAAAATGCTTCTGTGCTCATAGTTGAGAGAAACATTACTCAGTGTTATTATGCTTTCAGACATTTGGCTATCGCAGTTATACGGGTTGAATGGGTGGTCGCTTTCTCAAAGGAAAATGCATCAAAAAAGCCTACAATTTCAAGTTCACTATCTAACAGTAGGGATTGAATATTGGGTAGTGTATAGGCTCGTTGTAGATGTTCTTCAACAAAGGCTTCTTCTGATTGTATATGTTTATTCGTGATTTCAAATCGATTGGTATGAATATTGGTATGAGGATTGAAGTGACTTGTACGATAATAATGCATGCCATTATGATCCCCCTCTAATTCATTGAGGTGCTGAACGGCTTCTATAGAATTTTTTGGTGTTGAAAAATCAAATATGACCAGCCCACCATCACGTAGCGCTTTATAGGCTTCTTTGAAGAAGACTCTAATGGAACCTTCATCGGTAAGGTAATTTATACTATCGAACACACTGATGAGTATATCCTGTTTGTGAAGTTTCTGTAAATCATCAAAAGCACATACAAATGAAGGGATATCCAGGGATAAATCTTTAATTTTTTGTTCGGCAATTGATACCATGCTTTCAGAAGCATCGCATACTTGAAGTTGATAGTCACCCAATTGACTAAGTTCTATACTGAGTGAGGCTGTACCACAAGACAGTTCGGTAATGTAACGAGGATTAGGGTGAAACTGATGCATCAAATCATCCACATATTCTGCCCAATAGGCATAATCCACATCATCCATTATGTGGTCATATAATTCGGCTAATGCCGTGTATATAGGCTTTTGGTTTGCGCTCATGAACTCGCAATGATCATTTGTACGGCCTTTTCATAAGCTGCCCGCATAGATGAAGCACTAGCCTTCCATGACCGTGCAATATCGAAAGCAGTGCCATGATCGGGTGAGGTTCTGATAATAGGTAACCCGAGGGTAATGTTAACCCCTTCGTCCATCGACCAGAGTTTAAAAGGGGCTAACCCTTGATCATGATAGGAGGCCAATACCACATCAAATTCTTGGAAGTGTCGTCGGCCAAAGAAAGAATCAGCGGGAAAGGGACCTTCGACCCGAATACTTTGTTGAGATAGCTGAGAGCGTATAGGGGTATAAATCTGCTCTTCTTCCATCCCTAATACACCACCATCACCGGCATGTGGATTAAGTCCAAGTAGGGCAATTCGTGGATAGTGGGTTTGTTCATAGGTGGTAAAATGCTGTACAATAATGTTAATCTTCGATTGAATCACAGACTGGGTAATACTTTCTGCTACCTTAGCAAGGGGTAAATGGGTAGTCAATAAACATATATTAAGTCCTTTACCACTTAACATCATCACAACATCCTTGGACTTGGTAATCTCCATTAAATATTCGGTATGACCAGGCACCGAATACCCCGCCATTGCAATACTTTCCTTTGATATGGGAGCCGTGACAAGGGCATGACAGGTATGATTCAAGCAAAGGTGGATTCCATCCAACACCGATTTCATACTAATCTTGCCACCTATAGAAGAGGGGATAGCTTCGTTTTCTAAATCGAATGAGACGTTGTTCCAATTTGGAGTTGATTGAAATACATTAATCTCATTCTTCTTGATTTGGCTAATCTCATGAATATAATGAACATCTAAATTGTGGATTTCATCCATTGGGCTTGTATCGACCAATCCTTTAATAAGCGAATGGGGAGAAATAATGATCGGAGTTGAAGACGAAAGATCTATTGAGCACAAGCTACGAATAATGACTTCGGGGCCAATTCCATTTGGGTCTCCAATGGTGATTGCAATATTGGGTGAAAAGCTCAATTAGTTGGCTTTTGTGGAGTTGAAATCAATTTGAAATCTCCAAAACCGGTACTGGCTGTAAACAGGTAGGTGCCGTTGGGGTAGGTCCATTCCTCTAGAACCTTTCCATTGGCAGGAAAACTTCGATTTATGTCTAGTGGAGGACCTAATTTGATATAGAGTTGTCCTTGATCCGATTGATAGCCCAAAGGTTCACTGGTGGTACCAAAGGTCTTGAATGCGTAGTCAATACGTCGGTAGTACTCCGTCATAAGTTCATTTTCTGGCGTTGACACAATGGGGTCTTTTGGATCCCAAAAAGACGTAAAGAAGGCCAATTTTTCTGGACTTGATTTTTTGAGGATAGGGTCAATCGTCTCATCTCCGACAATATATCTTAGCATATCAATAGCAACATCGATCTGATACAAGCTAATGGGCATGGTTTTCCAATAGGTCTGAAAGTCAATGACCTTAAATGGATCCGATTTGGCTTCCGTACGAATTCGCAATTGATACGGAGCATTTTGCAGTGTTTCCGTTGGTAAATCGATAATCGTAAAGTATCTGCCAAGTGAATCAGTGGAGTTGGATAAGGGGGGTAATGGATTAGACACTCTAGATAATGCGAACGTTTTATCTGTTGATACTTCAACAGCTTTATTCCAGAGCACACTGTCCAATTTGGCATCGTAAATATCGATATACAGGTTTTGGTAATCCGCTATGGAATAATTTGGTATGGCTATACTGGCTTTTCTACCGAAGGTTATTTTGTTGGCGCTTCCAATCCATGAGTAGAAGTACCTTTGGTCGTCATTCGTAGCGATATACTCAAAATTTTGAGCAGTAGCCTGTTCTAAGAAATAAACTTGTCCGTCTGTAACGTTATTAGGTGGTGCTAATAGAACCCCTTTTTCCTGTAGTAAGGTGGGTGAAATGTATCTTTTATTTGGATGGTGATCTACTTTTTTGCGCCTATTAGAGGAGCGAAACTCAAAACTGGATTCGGGGTCCTGTTTTGAAGTAACTCCAGTCATTGAAACCAATCCTTTTATTGATTGATACGTTACATGGATGGTGTAACTTCCAACCTCTAGTGGTGTTGAGGACAAGTAGGTACAAATCACATGTTGATCAAGGGTTTGTTCATAAGTATCTACTTGTATGGTATCTGAAATAAAAATCCTCTGCACCAATTCTCTCGTATTCTGATCCTCATAATCCCCACGATACACCTCTAGATTGATTTCATAATCGGCAACGTAATAATTAGGATGACCGTCTGCGTTGGTTGCATTAACCTCATAAGGTTCTTGCTCATGATTGGTACGCTCAAATGAGAGTTGTTGATGAGGAATTTGAATCAACACATTGAGTAAGGTCGAATCTTCTTTAACATGAAACCATTCGAAATCCATATCAAATCCTCTGGACTGTGTGTTTTGTGCCAATTGCAAATAACTGCTTTTTTGGCCGTAAACACTCGTACTTATAAGGAAAAGAAGTGCGCTAATCCCGATCCAAGACTCGAGGAATCGTTTCCAAGTATGATGACGAGATAAAGGCATTAGATTGTTTTTCTGATTGGATTAATTCATGTTGATTTTATCTAGAATGGCATTAAATGTTGCACTTGGTCTCATGGCCCTATCCAAAACGGATTTATCCATGAAATAGTACCCATTTATTGAATTTTCTCGACCTTGAACACCTATTAATTCGTCCACAATCATGGATTCATTAGCAGTGAGTTCGTCATGAATATTTTTAAACATGGCCGCCAGTTCAGAATCATTGGACTGATGAGACAACGCTTCAATCCAAAATAGAGCTAAATAGAAATGACTACCTCTGTTATCGATGCCACCAACTTTTCGAGTTGGCGATTTATTTTCCTTCAAAAACTTAGCATTTGCTTCGTTTAGGGTCTCCGATAAAATGGATGCTCGGGTATTGTTGAACATCTTAGCCAAATGAGCCAATGATTCGGCTAAAGCAAGAAATTCTCCTAGTGAATCCCATCGAAGGTAGTTTTCTTTTTTGAATTGTTGAACGTGCTTGGGCGCCGAGCCACCCGCTCCGGTTTCGAATAGGCCTCCACCATTCATGAGAGGAACGATCGATAGCATCTTAGCACTTGTGCCTAATTCTAGGATAGGGAAAAGATCCGTGAGGTAATCACGTAGTACGTTTCCTGTGACTGAGATGGTATCTAAACCCTCTGAAATCCTACTCAAACTAAAGGCCGTAGCGTCTTTTGGAGACAGGATTGAGATATCTAAGCCATTAGTATCATGGTCTTTTAAATAGCTGTGTACTTTTTCGATCAACTGTCGGTCATGTGCGCGTTCTTTGTTTAGCCAAAATACAGCAGGTGTCTGCGAATCCCTTGACCGGTTAACGGCCAACTGTACCCAATTCTTAATCGCAGCATCTTTTACAAGACATGCTCTCCAAATATCACCTTTCTGAACTTGGTGTTCCATCATGACTTCCCCATGATCGGTGACTATTCGAACTGTACCCGCTTCGCTTATCTCGAATGTTTTATCGTGAGATCCATATTCTTCGGCTTTTTGAGCCATTAAACCAACATTTGGTACACTTCCCATTGTAGAAGGGTCGAAAGCACCGTGTATTTTACAATATTCAATCACTTCATCATACACAGCGGCATAACTACTATCAGGAATCACTGCAAGAGTATCTCGAGTGTCGCCATGTTTATCCCACATTTTGCCAGAATTTCGAATCATCGCAGGCATAGATGCATCGATGATGATATCACTGGGTACATGCAAATTGGTTATTCCATTATCGGAATCAACCATGGCAAGATCAGGTCCAGATTCCAAAGCATGTTTTAAATCATGTTCTAAATTACGCTGTTCTTCTTCGCTAAGTAAATGCATACTAGAAAAGAGAGCTCCAAGTCCATTGTTTGGATTGTAGTTCATCTTATTCAACAATGTGTGATGTTTTTCAAAGACGTCTGAGAAGAAACACTCAACGGCATGCCCAAAAATGATGGGATCGGACACCTTCATCATGGTTGCCTTCATATGAAGGGAAAACAACACTCCTTCTTTTTTGGCCAGGGCGATCTGTTCTAGCAAAAACTTTCTAAGTGCCGATACGCTCATAAAAGTACCGTCTAATACATCTCCCTTTTCGATGGGAGTGCGCGCTTTAAGAACGGTCACCTCCATGTCGTCATTCACATGTTCAATTCTAAAATAACCATCTTCTAGTACGGTGACCGACTTTTCATTATGAGCAAAATCGGCCTCACTCATGGTGGCTACTTTTGTGTGTGAGTTGGCATCCCAAGATCCCATCCAGTGAGGATTATCTTTCGCGTATTGTTTTACCGCTTTAGGGGCTCGTCTGTCCGAGTTGCCTTCCCGAAGCACGGGATTTACGGCACTACCTTTTACTTTATCGTAGCGTGCACGTATCGAATGTTCTTCTTCCGAGGATGGGTTATCTGGGTAATCGGGGAGGCCATATCCTAGCGATTGTAATTCGCGAATAGTGGCCGTCAACTGTGGGATAGAGGCACTTATGTTGGGTAATTTGATGATATTGGCTTCAGGAGTTTTTGCAAGTTCTCCTAATTCAGCTAATGCGTCGGATTCTTTTTGATGCTCTTCTAAATACTCTGGAAATTGTGATAGAATACGTGCTGCGAGTGAGATATCCCTTAATTCTAATTCAACTTTTGCAGCTCTTGTAATGGCTTGTACAATGGGTAAAAATGAATGGGTGGCTAGAGCAGGGGCTTCGTCTGTATAGGTATAGATGATTTTCTCTTTGCTAGATTCCATAATGGATAAGGATATTTTTTATTAACTCGGAGACACGTTTTCGTCAATTTTATGTTATCCCATAAAATAGGAAATCTATATGTGGATTTCCTATTTTAGCATGACATTTTAAAAGTTAACAATAGGGTTTCTCACGACCCCATACACAAAAGATTAGGGTAACAGAAGGTGAAAAGAATACACCCTCTTATCAAAGAATTGAACCGAATGTTGAGGCAGTCATACAAGGACTCCACGCCGCCCAACGCCGCTTTAACACAGGATGATCAAAAATCGATTCTCACCCCCCAAAATGAGGGGAGTATGCTCATTGAATTAATCGAAAAAATCAATCAAAAACTACTGAGTGAACAGTTAGTAAGTTCATTGATTGATCATGAATTGCGCTCTCCATTGGCGGGGCTCTCCAGTACCATTGAAGTTCTTCTTCAAACCGAGATACACGATCGGGAATCCTTGAAGAATCGTTTGAAACGAATGAGCGCTTTTACGGATCGAATGGAATTTATTTTGGATCATTTATCTGATGTAGAGCCATTGAACCATCATTCTCCTCAATCTCCTGGATTCAAAAAAAAGTACATCAATGGATTTGGAGTCGATAGCTATTCCAACACGACGGACGCTTCTGCGTACTTACGCACCTATACCCCCAGTTTAATTATCTGCGATCGTTATCTGCCCGAT
>JAYPDB010000002.1:0-12192 GCA_038125045.1 Bacteroidota bacterium | reverse complement strand
AGCCATTGAACCATCATTCTCCTCAATCTCCTGGATTCAATAAAAATGTACATCAATGGATTGAAAAGGAGCTCAGCTTCTACCAATCTCACCACAGTTTCCAACATGAAATACGGATTGAAGTCAACTCAGTTATCACGCCCATAGTCTTCGAAACCGACTACGACCTCATGAGTCTAATCCTACACAATATGCTGGATAACGCCATCAAATTTTCGCCCCCTTCGTCACTCATTATTTTACGGGTTGAAGCTACCCAGGAGTCCATCGAAATCTCTTGCATTGATAAAGGTAAAGGATTGGGAAATGATCGCCCTGAAGACCTTATGAGTGCTTTTGCAAGAGGATCTCATACGGAAGAAATCCCGGGTACAGGGTTGGGTTTAAGTATAGCCAATAGGGCGGCACAACAAATAAATGGTCAACTCTTATTAGAAAATAATCCAAGAGAGAAGGGTGCAAAATGTTCTCTAAGATTCGACCTGTTTGGACAGAACCGTGAGTTAGGTCTGAGTCTATGAGAGATTTTAGGATTTTGGTGATAGATGATGACTTCCTTTCGCGTGAAGTTATAGAGGACGTACTATCAATCAATGGATTTGGAGTCGATAGCTATTCCAACACGACGGACGCTTCTGCGTACATACGCACCTATATCCCCAGTTTAATTATCTACGATCGTTATCTACCCGATAGGTCGGGCCTGCAGTGGTTGGCGTTAGAATCAATCATACTAAAGAACCATCGCTTACCCATTATCTTATTAACGGCTGATCAGGATCGCTTGCATGATTTATTGAGCAGAGAGCCTCTATCGTTACTTTCCATTCAAACAATCAAAAAGCCTTTCAAGAACCAGGAATTACTCACTTCGGTGCGATCGTTAATTTAGCGCGGCATTTTTCAGTTATTGCTGAAATTTGAATGGGTATTCGGTATTATTGGTTTCTGATTGCTATGTGCATAGCATGAGACACTGAGTAGAGCCAAATCTTTCCGTGTGTCAGATTTTGCAAACAATTAGATCTTGAAATGAGTTAGATATACAGAAAATTGGTATGATGAAACCCATGTTTGGTCACCGACCAAAACCCAAACAATTCGATTTACCGCTGCGTTATTACAACCCCGAAGAGGACGAGAAAGAGAAGCGTAAAAAAAGAATTAAATTTCAGACTCATAACCGTGTACAACCAAAGCAATTTGCCCGGGTTTTCTTTTTGTTCATACTGTTATCGTTGGTGGTATATCTGATTGGAATTCTATGACCGAAGACGCAAACATTACGCCATTAATTCAGCTTTTACCCGATACTATTATCAATCAAATAGCAGCGGGGGAAGTCGTACAACGTCCGGCATCGGTCGTAAAAGAGTTAATAGATAATGCCATTGATGCAGGTGCTGATCATGTTTCCATCGTAGTGGAGCAGGCGGGTAGGACGCTTATTCAAGTCACGGATAATGGCTCTGGTATGTCTCAAGAAGATCTCGAAAGGTGTTTTCAGCGACATGCTACCTCAAAAATACATTCTCTTGAAGATTTGTACTCGATACGAACCATGGGTTTTAGAGGTGAAGCGATGTCATCCATTGCATCGGTTGCACAGGTGGTTGCTAAAAGCAAGCTGCATGATGCCGACTCGGGTTGGCAGCTTAGCATTACGGGGGGAGAAGTTGAGGGTAAAACCCCAGTTGCAACCTCAAATGGTACTCAGATAACGGTTAAAAACCTCTTTTTTAATATTCCGGCCCGGCGACAATTCTTGAAAACGGATGCTACTGAATTTAGACATATACTTAGAACGGTTCAGCATGCGGCTCTGTCTCATAGCTCCATTTCTTTTGATTTGGTTTCCGATGGTGATCTCATCTACCGTTTGGAATCAGAGCCAACGGCTCATAGAATTTCCACTATGTTTGGGAAGGCGTATAGAGCGAGTCTTATACCCTTTGAAGAAACAACCTCTTTGTTAGCCATTAAGGGATTTGCTGGGGATCCCAAATTAAGTAAGAAGTCCAGGGGGGAACAATTTTTATTCGTGAACGGACGTCCCTTTCAACACAGGTATCTAATGCACGTGTTATTATCGTTATACGATACCTGGACTCATGCTAATGAATACCCGTTTTTTGTTGTATTTATCGATATCAATCCTACGAATATTGATGTAAATGTGCATCCCGCAAAGTCCGAGATAAAATTTGATGATGAACGCTCGGTGATCCAATTATGCCTTTCTGTGATGAAAAAAGCATTGAATGAACATTTTAGAGTCCCAGATCTCCCGCAGCTGCGTCAAGGATCCTTCGATGATGCCGGCTCCTTTCAAGCGATACAGGCGTTGGTTCAAGAGCAACATCCCTTCAACCCGAAAACAAACAGGCAAAGAGAAGGGAAGGGATTTGATGGGATTCCCAATAGCGCTGAAATGGTATCTAATATACCTCGTTCTGGTGGAAAGCGTTTGGCGGAAGAATTGTATGCGCGTAATCCTTGGACTCAGGATACGCGAACATCATTGGTAGAAGATAATGAGCAGCGCCTTGGTAATGGGTTTTATTGGCAGCTTCACAATAGCTACATTGTAACGCAAACCCGTACAGGTTTGTGTCTTATCGACCAGTATTATGCTCATAAGCGAATCTTATTTGAGAAGACCATGCGAGCAGCTCAAGATGCGTTCCCAAGCACGCAGCAATTGCTTTTTTCTCAGCAAGTAGATATATCGGCGTCCGATTTTAGTCTGTTGAAAGAGATCCTGCCCCTCATACAAAAGATAGGATTCTCAGTGAGTCTATTGAGTGGGAACAGCATTTTAATCGATGGGGTACCTTCTGATATTACCAAGGGAGATGAGACGAAAATGATTGTGGATGTGCTGCATAGTTACCGTGAACTCGACAAGGTGGTAAGTTTTGATGAACGAGAACGATTGGCCTTGGCTTTCGCAACCAAAGCCGCGATTCAGAAAGGTCAGCGATTAGAGTTAGAAGAGATGGAGGCTTTAGTGGATGAGCTTTTTGCCTGTGAAGAACCGTATTACGATCCAATGAAACACCCTACCATACTTTTTATGTCTATGAATGAAATTCAGCAGAGGTTTCGGTAATGAATATTCTAGCAGTCGAACCGTACTATAGCGGATCACACAAAGCTTTTTTACGAGGTCTTGCGCGACACTCTAAACATCAGATTATCCCAATCAAACTAAATTATAAAGGGTGGAAGTGGCGAATGCACGGCGATTCGGTGAGTCTGGCTGAGATGACGAAGAACGTGCCTGAAAAGATCGATTTACTTCTGAGTAGTAGTATGATGAATTTACCTGCATTTATTGCCCTTACCAATCCTCGGTTCGCGCATGTACCTAAAATTATGTATATGCATGACAACCAGTTTACCCGTCCAATTCCAGAAGGAGAGCAGCGTGATATGACGTACTGTTATATTAACTATTTAAGTATGCTGGTCGCGGATAAACTTATATTTTCATCGGAGTTTCATCTGGAAGATCTCTTGGAAGCACTACCTGTGTTTTTGGACCATTTTCCTGGAGATAAACATTACATCACCGTTGATCAAATACGCAAAAAAAGTGTTGTACTCTATCCAGGTTTGGACTTGGCATATTTTGATCAGCACTCAGATACTCGATCAAAAAATGAACGTCCCGTAATCGTTTGGAATCAACGATGGCAGTTTGATCGTAATCCGGCGATGTTTTTTCGGGTCTTGAATCGGCTCAATGATATAGATATTGCATTTGATCTTATTCTAGCAGGTGATAGTAAACACGGGAAACCCGAAGAGTTTACAAAAGCTTGGCAGCGTTTTGGAAAGCAGATAAGACATTTTGGTTATGTAGATGACAAGGAGAGTTATAGTCAACTGCTTCATGCCGGAGATATTGTCGTCTCAACAGCTAGCTATGAGTTTTTCTGTGTTTCCATTATGGAAGCCATTTACTGTGGCTGTCATCCACTTGTGCCGAATACCTTGCACTATCCTGAATTAATTCCGGATGCGCTCCATGAACCACTGCTTCATTCAGGCATATTATACGATGATGAGGACCAGCTTTTTTACATGCTGAAAAATTTATTAACTAAAGCAACTAAGCCGTTGCCTAAAAATAGTTTAAAAAAGGTAAATGAGCATTTAGATTGGTCGGTAAGATACCGTGAATTCGACGCCTTATTTGAAGAAATGCTCAATCTTAAAATGGAGCGTCCTCATCATCCGGAATAGGATTGTTGGGTAAGATTGCGGAACCCACATCTAAAGATTCAGTAGGGAGTGATGATGGGGTGGTTTGCTGGCTACTAACTTGAGCAAAACTATCTTGTGGATCGTTTACTGTAAGGTTTTCGAAACGTGCATAATCCTTAACAAAATAGAGCATTTTAGAGCCCACAGGCCCGTTTCGTTGTTTTCCAATAATGACCTCCGCAAGTCCAGCAGTCGATTGCCCCTCAGCAGTGGTCGTAATACCATAATATTCGGGTCGATACAAGAAGATCACCACATCGGCATCCTGTTCAATAGAGCCTGATTCACGTAAATCGCTCAGTTGAGGCCGTTTATCCCCACCACGTTGTTCAACGGCACGTGATAGCTGTGAGAGGGCAATTACGGGGACATCTAATTCTTTTGCTAATGATTTTAACCCTCTGGAAATGGACGCAATTTCTTGCTCTCGATTACCATTATCTCGGGTTGAACCCTGCATGAGTTGTAGATAATCTACGATAATGATGCCAATATCATGTTCTGATTTTAGTCGACGGGCTTTGGTTCGAAGCTCCATCAAAGTAATTGCAGGGGTATCATCGATAAATATCTGGGAGGAAAAAAGTCTTCCTGCTGCTTCTATCAGATCTTTAAAATGATCATCATTTAACGTCCCTTTTCTAGCTTCATCTGCCCTTACTCTGGCTTCCATCGTCAGTAATCGTTGAACCAATGACTGGTTCGACATTTCCAATGAAAATATGGCTACAGAGGTTTTTAGATTCTCATCTAAGTGCATGGCGGCATTGCGCGCTGCCGTTAATACAAAAGCTGTTTTTCCCATAGAGGGGCGTGCAGCAATGATGATTAAGTCACCTTTTTGCCAACCCGCTGTCATTTGGTCTACTTGCAAACCTGATGGGACTCCTGTAATACCATACTTTTTGCCTCTCATGTCTTCTAAATAGGCGAGGGTATCCTTAAGTACATCGGCAACGGGTTGTGCACTACTTTTACTTTTTTGATTCGCCAGATCGAAAATTCTTTGTTCGGCATCATCTAATACGTCATAGGCATCCGTACTGCTATCATAGGATTCTTTTATAACGTCGGTACAATTGACGATGAGATTTCTCTTTATCGCCTTTTCAGTAATGATTTGAGCATGGTACTCGATGTTGGCAGACGAACTTACCATTCGAGTTAAATCGGAGAGATATCCGGCACCTCCAACGATATCAAGTAAATTTTGATCCTTTAGTTCATTTTCAACCGTTAATAAGTCAAGGGGATTATCGCGCTCATAGAGGTTGGAGAGGGTCTGGTAGATGTGTTGATGAGCTTGTTTATAAAAATCTTCTGCTTTTAACATCTGTAATGCTATGGTAGCAGCGCCATGTTCAATAAGCATAGCACCAAGTACAGCTTGTTCAATTTCTACAGCCTGCGGGGGAATTCTTCCTTGTATGGTATCGGTGATGTTGTCCACGTCAAATAATTATATAGACTCTAATTTAATGAAAAATACCTGTACCAAAAGCTCTACTTTTAAACAATCTTTCCTCAGACTTATCCACATTTGGTCAACAGTTATTTAAAGGTCATTGAGTAAGGGTTGAACATGTTCCCATGTCGCACGTTTATAATGACTTTGTGTGAGTAGAAGAGACATGCTGTGGGTGAAGATGCATTTATGCCCCATAATAGTATATATATCACCCATTTTGAGCGCTGACATTTCAACGGTATGCTCTATGAAATGATGTATAATCAGGCGTCCTACTGATTCATCTAATAGTAATACCCATGTGGGTTGTGCGGTTTTGATGACCTGTGCAATAGCGTTTAAATCATCTTCAGTCAAAAAGATGTGATGTTCTTTGGCTTCCGGATGATTTGTGATGTAAACAGCTATAGTAGTTAGATCTATATGTAAAGCTAGAAGTAGCTTTTGAAGCATTATCAGCCCTTCATGTGTGGGCGTTGTGGACGAGATTTCTTGAATGAAATCGTCTGATTTAGTGGCAATGATAAGCACATTAACTTCTTCAATTGGAGTCTTTATTTCGTCCAAATTAGTAAAGGGGATGGGTGCAAGGTATTCGGCTTGCTCAGCTAAATAAGTCTGTAATTCGGCTACTAATTTCTTAGTCGGTTCATTCATGAAGGTATTGCTACAAGGTGAAGGCCTAAAAATCGATTAGGGAGTCAATGGTGCACTGTTCTTCTAACTGTTCCGTTGTCATGTGCTCTAAGTAATAGCCTTCTGTTGAATAGTTCACTAATGGCATAGATACGATGCGATTCTCGAAACCTTGAACATAGGGAATGGCAACACGAATGTAATTATCTGACCAACCTTGAAGAAGGTTGTTTTTTGGGCTGCTCTCAAATAAAACGTCTCTAGTAGTATGCATATGTGATAGATCAAATGCTCTTCTTTTTTTATTTGAAAGCATTCTATAGTGGTGGGTACGTCTTTTTCGTTCACTTTTTTCAACTATAGGGCCAAGTCCTAATGCATGGGTATTTGGTCGTTCAGAATACGTAAATACATGCAGGTAGGAGACATCTAAGGAGTCAATAAAGTCTATCGAGTCAAGATAAAAGTGTTCGGTTTCACCAGGATGACCAGTTATGACGTCAACCCCTATGCAAGCATCTGGAATTCTGGATTTAATGTACTCTACCCTAGAAGCATATAGATTTGAATCATAACGTCGTCTCATGAGTTTCAATACCTCATCCGATCCAGATTGAAGTGGTATATGAAAATGAGGTTGGAGCGTGTTCGATTCGGCAACTAAATCAATGATTTCAGGGCTAAGTAAATTAGGTTCAATAGAAGAAACCCGTAGTCTTTGAATTCCTGGTAAGTCGTGTAAGCTTTGAAGTAAATCCAGAAAGGTGTCGTCTCGGCCATAACCAAAATCGCCTGTATTTACTCCGGTTAATATAATTTCTTTGAATCCTTCATCAACTAATTTTTTGGCATGTAGTAGCACGGATTCAATAGAGGGGCTCCGGCTGATGCCTCGAGCTAAGGGGATGGTGCAAAAAGAGCATTTATAATTACACCCATCCTGAACTTTTAAGAATGCCCGAGTTCGATCATCCGATGAAAAAGCATGATGAAAATCAGCGGTTTCATTGATATCGGAGCGGTGTATGATGGTTTTTTCCTGTTTGATGAAATCATCAAAGAGGTGTAACAACTCAAATTTTTCTTTGGCCCCTAAGACCACATCAACCCCATCGATTTCTGCAATTTCATTCGGTTTTAATTGGGCATAACAACCCACAACGGCAATGAATGCATCAGGGTTCTTCCTACGAGCTCGACGAACAGTTTTTCTGCACGTACTATTGGCATCTTGGGTTACAGAACAGGTGTCTATGATGTAAATATCCGCAACTTCATCAAAATTTTTCTCTTCATAACCTGCCTCCAAAAACTCTCGCCGCATGGAGGATGTTTCAGAGAAGTTTAGCTTACAACCCAGTGTTTCAAATGCTACTGTCTTTTCTACCAAATGCATAGTCAAAGATAGGTATAAATAATAATTGCTGCCATCAAAAGCCTATGTTACCTATAAAAAGGAAGAATCAATTTCTTTTGTAATAAAGGACAGAAACTCGCACTTTAGGTTCGATTGTCTAATTCATATAACTAGTAACTTTTAAAACCACACACGAGATGAGCTATTCGGATAGAAAAAAGTTTTTGAAACAACTGGGGATTCTCGGCATAGGGATCACAGGAGCACCTCTCGTAGTAACGGGTTGCTCACCTTCATCTGAGAAGGTAGGTTTCCAACTCAATGCCAAACTTGGACTGCAAATTTACTCACTTAGAAATGAGTTAAATAATGATTTAGAGTCCACTATCCAAGCGATTGCAGCTATGGGATATGAATATATAGAGGCCTATGGACTCGGAGAGGATGGGTTATTTTTTGGGCAGTATACTCCCGAAGAATTCACTGCAATAGTAACGAATGCCGGTCTTAGGGTAGCCTCGATTCACACCTCTTATTTTACTGCTGATAAGAGCAATCTATTTATCTCGGCTGCGAAAACATTAGGTGCTCAACATATCGTAATTCCCTATCTCGATCAAAATATGAGAGATAACTATGATGGTATTGCCGATAATTTAAACGCTATAGGCACGCATTGTTTCGCGGAAGGCCTACGTTTTGGATACCACAATCATGATTTTGAGTTTATACCTACCGATGATGGGCGTATTCCCATGCGAATTTTGATAGAAAACACCGATGCCGATAAGGTATCTTTTCAAGCCGATCTCTATTGGATTACGAAAGCAGGAGTGGATGCACTTGCCTTTGTACGTGAATATCCTGGTAGATTTATGTCCTACCACGTAAAAGATGCAAACCGTGATCTGGAACAAACCACTGTTGGAACGGGTATTATTCCATTTATCGATATATTTGAACTCAATGAATTAACTGGAGTCGAATATTTGTTTGTAGAAGATGAACGGACCGACGATCCTCTTCAAAATGTGCAGAACGCACTTAGCTATTTAAAATCGCTATAGGTCATTTCTGAAATAACCACATACCATAGAGGATTATTAGAAAGAAGTCCAAATCAACTAAAAGAGGATGTTGAGTACTTATCAAAATTTATTAATTCTGATCGAATAGATCGGATTTTAGAAGTTTTAGCCTCTAGAACTCGGCATGTAACTGTTGTTTTAGAAGATATTCACAAAGCCCACAATGCCAACGCAGTTTTGCGTAGTTGTGAAGGTTTTGGTGTGCAAGATGTGCACATTATTGAAAACAATAATCGATTCGAATCGAGTTCCACTATTTCATTAGGTTCACATAAGTGGTTGAGTCTGCATAAATATTCACGAAATGAATCTAATGTGCAGGAGTGTTTCCAGCACTTACGCCAACAAGACTATACCATTATAGCTACGTCTCCTCATTACAATAGTAGAGAGATTTCGGATTTGGAAGTAGACGATAAAACGGCTTTGGTGTTTGGAACAGAATTGGATGGGGTTAGTGATGAGGTGATATCCCAGTGCGATGGATTTATTAAAATACCTATGGTAGGTTTTGTAGAAAGCTACAATTTATCGGTTAGTGCTGCCATTTGTTTACATACACTAACTGCAAAGCTCAGGAAAAAACCAGTTAGGTACTGGAGTTTAAATGAAAAGGAGAAACTACAGCTTCAAGTCGAATGGATGCTAAAATCAACGAAAAACGGCCGTCGTATTTGGGATAAATATCTACGAGAAAATCTCTGATAGGCTACGTTTTTTGGCGTTGGTCTATCGGTCTAAAGTACGTTCGGCATCCGCAACACCAAAGGCATAAGCAGCCATCGTTGCTACGCATTCATTAAAATCATTTTCATCTAGCTTTTCAATAGTATCGGCATCGGTATGATGGAACCAGAAATATTTTTCGCCATCGACATTAAGTCCCATTCCTGGAACACCTTTATTCATTAATGGGCCTATGTCCGCACCACCACCACCTTTGCGTAATTCACTTGCCTCTATTGATTCCAGCAATTGTCCAATTTCATTCAATTCTATGTAGGCTTTTTCTGTACCGGAAAACCCAAAGCCTATGGGGTCAAAAACTCCAGCATCCGATTCCATAGCTATGACATGTTTTTGCAAGCTTTGCTCATCGTCTTGGACCCATCGAGCATACTCATTCGCACCTCTTAACCCATTCTCTTCATTGGTCCACAGTACTACCCTGATGGTGCGTTTAGGCCTTATTCCTTGTTCAATGAGTATCCGAACAGCTTCCCATGCTGCAATGCACCCACCACCATCATCCATAACACCTTGTCCTACATCCCATGAGTCTATATGGCCTCCTAAAACAACGATTTCATCCGGTAGTTCAGATCCTTTGTATTCAGCTATCACATTATGAGATAAAGCATCTTCTCTTGTTTCAGCTTCCATGTATAACTGCAGTTGTACCTTTTCACCTCGTTGAATGAAGCGATCAATCAAATTAGCATCTTCAACCGTAATAGCAGCATGTGGAATTTTAGGAACGCCTTCTTCATAGTACATAACCCCAGTATGTGGAGTTTGAATAGAATAAGATGCCACAGACGCTATTACACTAGCAATGGCACCTTTCTTTGAAGCCTCTACGGCTCCATTTACACGGTATTGTACCGTCTGCCCATAGGTAGTAAACGGAACGTTAAACAGAACTATTTTACCTTTAGCTTCATCATCTAATTGTGATAGTTCATCAAAAGAATGAACAACAATCACTTCTCCACTTAGGACCTCACCGTTTGTTCCGATACTCCCACCTAGTCCCAGCATGGGTAAATCACGAGATATTGGGGTTGAAATTTTGGCGTATTCATGGCCACGTACCCAATGAGGAACCATTACATCTTGTTTCCAAACCCTGTCAAAACCATCGTTTGTCATTTCGGTTACCGCCCAATCAATGGCCTGTTCTAGTTGGGTACTTCCACTTAATCGAGGACCATAATAGTCACCTAAATAGCTAAGCCTTTGAAAACCTATCTCTGAGTCTAGTGATTGATTGATGATATCAGTAATGGATGATTTGGTTTCTTCACTAAGGAATGAATGCTCCATCCCTTCTTGTGCAAGAAGGATGTGATTCGAGTTCTGAATGGAACATAGTAAGCATAGGGTAAGGAATAATCCTTTGGTACTAGGTGAATGCAACATGCGAAATGGAGTTTTAACTAAAAAGACTTTTGGCTCGTTTCTGCTATTTCTTTAAATAGGATGTATTCTTCTGGCGAAATATCTGCAAATAAGTAGAGTAGGGGATCTACGGCTTGTCCATTAAGGTGTACCTCATAGTGAATATGGGGTCCTTCGGTTAATCCCGAGTTTCCAGACTTGGCAATTTTTTGACCTCTTTTCACTTTGGTACCTACTTTAATACCGTCTTCATAATCACTCAAATGTGCATAGAGCGTCTCATAACCAAAACCATGGTCAATGATTATAGCTTTACCAAAATTACCATATCGTTTCGCTAATTTTATAGTACCATCTCCAGTGGCATAGACAGGCGAACCTATATCGGCACGAAAATCGAGGCCGTCATGTGGTCTTGCATACCCTAAAATAGGATGTTCACGCATTCCAAATCCACTGAGCAAGATGCCGTTGCCTGGTTTAATGGCAGGAATATGGGAGAGGGCTTCTTTATGGATATTATAGGTTGCTTTTACTTCTTCAAGGCTTACATCTTGAACATTAATTCGTCGTTCTAATTCATCTAATTTAGAACTTGTCCATTCCAGTATAGAAGCTGCATCGTCACTGTAGACTTCAAAATTTTCGTATTGATTTGCCCCCCCAATCCCTAGTAAAGTTTCCTCTTCCTTTAAGGTTTCTAGTCCCATGATTGAACGATAAATCAAATTATCTCTCTCCGAAATAGAAGCTAATGTTTCGTCCAAAACCAAGAGCTTTTCTTGCGTTATTTCCAACTGAGTAATGAGTGCTTCATTTTCTGATTTTAAAGCTAATTCGGATGGGGTGCCAACATAGATACTCAGAATCATCATCCCGATACCCGCTAGGGTTATACCAGTCAAAATCCAAATAGACAAGTTATAGGCAATTTGTTGGTACAAATTGTATTCAATAGGCACAAACTCGCACTTTTCTTGGTCGTAAAAGTAATGATTATGTATTTGCATATAGACCTAATAGTATGGCACAAAAATACTCATTATATGCTATAGTTACAATTGTTGGCGGTTTATACCAAGATACCGTAAGGTGTTGGGTACAAATCAACCTAACAGCGGTACATTTTGCTATGTTAAGTGCTGTTCGATTTATTCTACATCACCTTCAAAATACTCTATTGCTCTTTTCATACTGGGATTCATCCCCTTCGTTTTTTCAGCAATACTCGATTTGATACGTTCTTGAAA
>JAYPDB010000001.1:34194-66591 GCA_038125045.1 Bacteroidota bacterium | reverse complement strand
CCTGAAGATGCCAATGGTGGTGACGGGTATTGTGATAATGGATATGGAAAGTGTTCGATCATTACGGCAATAACCGAAGCAGAGGCCCGTCCCTATTGGGTTGAACCGTCCGTACCTTTGACTATTAAAATAGGTGATACGGCTCCGGATACAGTTACCGATGATTATGTTGCTAGGATCACCAAACGCACCATTATAGACGGTACAGAGAACCAAAACTTTACTGCAAATTCTGCTCAATTAACCGATGGATGGAATGGTAGCTATGGTGTGCATTTAGAGCCAGGCATCTTGTTTGAACGGGGTACGGGACATGAATTAAAGGGTATCGACATCGCATCAGTGTTCATTGGTGGCGGAGAAGAAGGCGATCAACAGGCTTCCATTCATATTTCAGGTAGTAAAATACATGAACTCACTCTTACTACCGCTCACAGTGATGGAGTGGTAGTTGGTGGGATGTCGGCTGACTCGGCCAACATTATTGGACAACTCGTCTTTACTGGTGGTAATAACATCATACTAGGAAATCATATCGGTCATGATGGAAGTAATTCGATGGTTCCCAGTGATGAAACCGTTGTTGAGATGAATGCCAATAACCGATTGGAAGGAAATGTGATTGCATCACAATCAAATATCCTGATGAACTTTGGGTCCTCTGACGCCAGTGGTAATACCGTTAAAAACAATTATTTTGGATCGTTACCATGGAATAATACTGCCCTAGGATCTTCAAGTGCCGCTATTAAAATAGTAGAAGCACAAGCCAATCATTTCGAAGGGAATACCATTCAGCATTCAAACACTTCGGATGGAGAAGCCGCAGTATTTGTCTTGGATGCAAATGAAAATGTATTCTATTCTAATACGATTTCGAACAATACAGGTCATGGTATTCACCTATCTGGAAGTAGTACTGGAAACATTATTGGAGCACCTTCTAAAGGGAATATCATCCATGACAACACAGGTGTTGGGGTGAACTTCTTAGTGAATACTGAGATAGGAAACCCAGTAAAAAGCAATCGTATTTACAGCAATGGACAGGGGTCTATTGCAAACTACACCAATATCATCCCTCTAGGCGTCCCTACCCTATTATCTGCGTACCTTGACTCCAATAATGATTCGCTTACCATTCGACATGGAGGTATCGAAGACATGGATACGGCTCCCTACCGAATTGATGTATTTTCAAACACCACTGAACCCTCCCTACCTCAGGGTGAAACGGTCTTAGCATCGGATGTTTTGGTGGATTCTACTCAATTACAACGAGGAGGCGTTCGTATCCCCTACACTGGATCTACTGGAGGGTATCTTTCCATGACTTTGACCGATAGTCGTCCGGTTACCTCTGAATATACCAATACGGTACAACTCTTAGCCGCTTCGGAAAGTCCTATTGCTTCATACAGCACCACGAGTATAAGTAAAAATCATACTGGTGATTGGTTTAGTGAGGAAATTCTAAGTATTAGCAATACCGGAGGTAGCACCCTAAATCTCAGTCTACTGGAAAACTTAGAATGGATCAGTGTAGAACCCAATACGGTAAGCTTATCCAATGGTGAATCCACTGACCTTACCATTACCTTTGATTCTCGAACACTTTCCGAGGAAATTGCCTCACACACTGGTTCAATTCGAATCGTTTCAAATGAAATGAACCCAAGTCTTACGGAACTACCGGTAGAGATCACCTTTGATTCTAGCTCAGAAGAATGGCTTAGTTTATCTAATGAATCCTTCTCCTTGAATTATAAAATACCCAATCAAGATTCCATGGTTACCCAAACCCTGAGTTTAACCAATTCGGGAAGCGACGCCGTTAATTGGAGAATGACCAAAAATGTGGGTTGGATTATGGGTCTCAGTCCTAATATTGGCACCGTACAACCGGGGGCAACCACAGAGGTAGAAATACGTTATGTATTAAAAGCCAACGACCCAGAGGGTTCTAAATCGGCTATGCTGGTGTTATTTGCAGGTACCGTACCTGAAAACGAAACCGCTACTGAAATCCCTTTCACCATAAATATGTTGGCAAAAAATGCAGCAAATGTGGTTATTGAACCAGAATCGTTAGTGGTGAATGTTCGCAAGCCGAGTACCAATACTCAAATTACTCGTTCGATTCGAATTTCTAATTTAGGAGACCCTGGTTTGAATTGGAGAATTACAAAAAATCAACCATGGATCCTGCCCACCCAAGCTAGTGGGACCATTCAGCAAGGCTCTACCGATATTGATGTTCAGTTTCAAATCAATTCAACAGACCCTTTAGGGCCAAAAAACGGGACCATTAGTGTGCACACGGGTTATGCTGGTGGACAAGAAAGTACTGTTGAGATACCTGTTCAGATACTTATCAGTGCTGCTAGCCCCGAATTATCATTAAGCACCGATACCTTAGTAGCCAGTTTTACCAAACCGACCGAAAATACTACGGGTACGGCTAGCTTCACCCTGTACAATCAAAGTGCGGATTCCATTAACTGGATGGTATTCAAAAATCAGCCTTGGATTACAGGTTTAGAACCCGCAGGAGGCAAAATAAAGGATTCCGTTGAAGTAACGACTACCTTCCGACTGAATGCTAATGACCCCGTCGGCTTTAAAAATGCTACGGTTACGGTAGCCGCTTATTTTGATGGTTCAGAAGAACAAACCCAGATTAGCTTACCCGTTCGATTGGTTCTGACCGATGGCGGGCAAGAAGAACTACCTAATGTTAGCTTCAACCCGACAGAATTGACGTTTACAGATTCTGTACAAATCGGCGATTCTTGGGAAGGAGTCGTTGAGGTAGACATCACAAATTTAGGTACACCAGGGGTAAATTTTCAATTCCTTCAAACCTTTACCTCATTTGTAACATCGAATCCATTCAATGGTGAAATTATTCAAGCGGGAAAGGTTCAACTTAAATTTAGCTTCCAAGATATTCAAGAAGCCATCGCTATGGACACCTCGGTAACCTACCGGTTTTTTTATCCTCAGCAACCCATGGTTGAGCTCAGTATACCCGTGAGTATTGATCTTAGTATTATTAAAGAACAGGGACCTGCAAAACCTAATGTACGCTTTAATCTGGCTCAAATAAGTTTCATAGATTCTGTAGAGAGCGGTCAAGATTGGAATGCTCAGGAGAGTCTAAGTATTACAAATCTAGGCGATCCAGGACTTCAATTTGAATACCTAGACCAATTAAGCTCTTTTGCTAGTTCGAATCCTGGTAATGGCGAGCTAAATGAAAGTACGAATGTCGATCTATCGTTTTCATTCAGCGCGATTGAATCCGCTATTGTTATGGACACCACACTTAATTTCCGATTCTATTATCCTGGACAGGATACCATTGATGTTGGTCTTCCACTCTCCTTCTCACTATCCATTATTAAAGAAGTCGTGGAACCTCTTCCTAACATTGAGGTTGCCATTGCACCCGATAGTCTTCTCATTGTTGAGCAAATCACTTTGGGTGATACCCTGAGGATTGATGAAACACTACTGGTTAAAAATCTTGGTGAAATAGGCCTTAACTGGGAACTTAAAATTCCCAACACTCCTACGACAGCTCCAAAACTTACCGGGGTTATCAACGATAGTTTAGTTGTGCCTGTTCAACTCGAAATCCCAGATATCAAAGAACGTGTTACACTCTCAGAAACTCTGGAACTGGAACTATGGTATGAGCGTACCCATAACGGAGAAAGCCTTCGCGTTGATAGCGTGATTGCGATACCCATGATGGTTCAAATTGATGTTATTTCAGTAAGCAATGAATGGCTTGGAGATGAGCCAAACGAAATTGTACTCTATCAAAATTATCCGAACCCCTTCAACCCGAGTACTCAAATAAGTTTTGCATTACCTAGCAGTGAACTCGTTCAGCTAAGCGTGTACAATGTGTCGGGTCAAATGGTCGTAGCATTGATTAATGACCAAATGCCCGCAGGAGTTCATCAGGTTACTTTTGATGCTCAAGGACTTTCTAGCGGAACGTACATCTATCAGCTTAAAACTTCGAAAGGGGTTATAAGCAAAAAACTTCTCCTTATAAAATAGATGACGATTTACTCATGTAAATGAGTATGATAAGACACTAAATCATGGATGGGATGTTGAACTACCTTTACCAACTCCCATCCATCCTTAGCTAAAATTTCTCCTATTCGCGCTTGATGATGGTATGCAACAGAGCCTACCATGCCTACGTTTCTTTGGGCTGAATGCGAAAAATAACCCAGTTGAAATTTTTTAAAATCTTCAATCCCGCGTTCTAAGAGATCTAGGATGTAGTCATCTTCATGGAAGGCGGCTAGTAGTTGGGCAAAGGAAGCAATATAGGCATTGCCGTGTTTTTGTCGATACAACCGGTCTAGCGTAACATTAATGTCCATCGTAAAATGCTCATTCAAATATTCTTCTATGTGGGCTGGTAATCGTTTAAAATAATAATCGCGTACGATCCACTTCCCAAAAAAACCAGCACTCCCTTCATCTCCCAAACTAAATCCTAGTGAAGGCGCTTGGTCGATTACATTCCCCCCATCATACATGCCACAATTTGATCCCGTACCCATAATACACGCGATACCAGAATCTCTACCAAATAACGCTCGAGCTGCAGCCAATAGGTCCGTTTCGATTTGTACAGGTACGCCCTTAAAAACGGCATCAAAAGCCCCATATAGTAGTTTTTTAGTCTCAGGATTGCCGTAGCCTGCTCCGTAAAAATGGATGGCTGTAATTTCTTTTCGGGTTGAACCCACACGATCGTCCAAATAGGTGGCTACTTCATGCAATTGGGAAATGAGGTCCGTTTGTTGTGCGAAGTAGGGATTCATCCCCAACGTCTGTGTAGTACAGATTACCTGATCATCATGTGTAAGATACCAAGATGTTTTGGTGGAACCACTTTCTGCAATAAGCTGTATCATAAGAGTAACTGAACGATTACGTGATGGGTTGAAGTTACTAATGTCAGAAATGACTTACCTTTCTATTTTAAGCTTTTTATACTTTCGAAAACCAAATCACATAGAATTTAGAGATGTCTCATTCATTTGATCTAAAAGCAAAAGAATTACTGCCTCATTATCGACATTTTAAGGTAGATCAACGACTACTTTTCACCGGTCATTCTCATCAAGCATGGCCAGACGTAGCCTTAGATGGACAAACTGAATACTTCTATGCAAGCGCCGAACTGGTCGACAAAAAATGGGACTTAGCATTTCAGAAAACGGAAGAATTACGCGCCTATTTACGAAACTTTTATGATGACCCTGATGGATGGTACTGCCGTGAAGAGAGTACTCATTTTTTATTCACGAGCCTCATGAGTTCTTGGGACTTAGTGAATAAACCCAAAATCATTACAACCGATGGTGAATTTTATTCCCTAGCACGTCAACTAGCTCGGTTATCGGAAGAAGGTATAGAAATCATCCGTATACCTGCCGAGCCTGAGGAATTATACCTGGATACACTGAAAAAACATATAGACCACAGCTGTTCGGCCGTTATGATCTCTCGGGTCTACTTCCAAAGTAGTCTCATCAATCCATTGATACGTGAAATTGCTGAAGTCTGTAGATGGCATGGGGTTCCATTAGTGATCGATGACTATCACGGAACAAATGTGGTACCATTATCTATTAGAGAAGAAGGATTGGAAGATGTTTTCATTCTCATAGGGGGATACAAATACCTTCAATGGGGTGAAGCCAATTGTTTTTTAAGATTCCCAAAAGACTGCACCCTCCGTCCGGTGATTACGGGTTGGTTTGCGGCTTTTAGCTCGCTACAAAAGAAACAAGACTTTAGTAAAGCCGTGGCCTTCGATCCGGGTAACCAGCGATTTGCTAGTGGCACCTATGATCCGAGTTCACAGTTTAGGGCAGCTAAAGTGGTCGAGTTTTTCAAGGAACAGAAATTACATCCGCACATACTTCGCGAAGGGTATCAGCAGCAGGTGAGATTACTCAAGAACTTATTTATTGCCGCGGATCTGGACCCAAATATCATTCGATGCACGCATGAAAAAGAAATGCATCACAACGCTGGGTTTCTATCTCTAACTTCGCCACAAGCCGTTTCGATACGAGCTAGACTGTTGGAAAAAAATGTTTTTACCGATTCCCGTGATACTATTTTACGACTAGGTCCCGCCCCATATACGACTGAGCAGCAAATTAACGAGGTTATTGCTGCATTGGTTGAAACTATTTATGAGTTAACCAACTAAGGTAGGTAAGGCCTTAGGTGATTTTCACTCTACTGAAAGACAGTCTTAGAACACATTTAGAGACATGAGGTCAGACGATTCATAAATAACTCTTTGCATTTACATATATTGAACATATATTATATATCAATTCAGAGTGACATCACTTGTCACCCCTGACCCCTAGCTTTCTTCCAACATATTAATAACACAAACAATCATGGCAGACAATCAAAAATTAAAAGCACTCGACATAGCAGTTGGACAAATTGAAAAACAGCATGGTAAAGGTACCATCATGAAACTGGGTGATAATGCCACACAAGATGTCGAGGTGATTTCTACCGGCTCGATTTTAGTGGACTATGCTCTGGGCGTCCAAGGGGTACCAAGGGGTAGAATCACTGAAATTTATGGCCCAGAAGCTAGTGGTAAAACCACATTGGCTCTTCAGGTAATTGCACAGGCCCAAAAAAAAGGTGGATATGCTGCCTTTATTGATGCCGAGCATGCCTTTGACCCGCGTTACGCCAGAGCACTCGGCATTAATACAGAAGAACTCCTGGTTTCTCAGCCAGATAGCGGTGAGCAAGCGCTAGAAATCACCGAAACCCTTATTCGTTCAGGCGCCTTGGATGTTATTGTGGTTGACTCGGTGGCGGCTTTAGTACCAAGGGCAGAATTAGAAGGTGAAATGGGTGATTCTCATATGGGACTCCAAGCTCGGTTGATGTCTCAAGCACTCAGAAAAATCACTGGTATTGTAAACAAAACTCAGACCTCATGTATATTCATTAATCAGGTTCGTGAGAAGATTGGTGTGATGTTTGGAAATCCAGAGACCACAACAGGTGGGCGAGCATTAAAGTTTTACTCCTCCGTTCGACTAGACATTCGTAGAATTGGGAGTATTAAAAAAGCTGATGAGGTCATCGGGAACCGTACAAAGGTTAAAGTGGCTAAAAATAAAGTTGCCCCTCCTTTCAAAGTTGTTGAATTTAATATCATGTATGGTAAAGGGGTATCCCGAATCGCAGAGATATTAGACCTTGCAGTAGAATATGATATCATTCAAAAACGTGGAAGCTGGTTTCGATACGATGGTGAACCCATTGGCCAAGGTTCCGATTCGGCTATGCAATTTTTGGAAGAAGATCCCGAGTTGTTAGATAAAATTGAAGCTTTAGTACGAGCGCAACTAAATGGATTAAACATAGAAGTTGAGGGTGTAGTAGCTGAGGCAAAGGCCGATGATGGCACTTCTGAAGAAATTGGATAGCAAGTTAACCCATAAGTAATGGCTTCAACCAACTCCTTGTTAGATGAACTTGTAGCTTTGTTACCTATTCAAATAACTCAAATACAAGTACAAAAGAAAAACAAGGAACGTTACTCCCTCTATCATAAAGATACCTTTCTCTTGGGAGTATCCATTCAAACCCTTATCACATATAACCTGAAAAAAGGCACTATATTGGATGAGGGTTTAGTATTGGATATTCAGAACCAAGAAGAACAATCACGCTGCAAAGACTATTTACTAGGTCTATTAGCTCGAAGAGATCATTCTCTACAAGAACTCAAAACTAAAGGTTTAAAAAAGGGTTATTCCTCAAACCGATTAGATACCGTTTTAGCCTCCCTATTAGAACTGAATTATGTAGACAACACCCGATTTGCAGAACGCTATATACATGATGCGGTTGAATTAAAAAAATGGAGCCTGAATCGCATCGCTTCAGAATTACAAAAAAAAGGGATTTCTAGATCTGTTTACACACCGATTCTAAATCAATGCTCAACTGATTTATGGTTAACCCAAATGCAGGCTTTAGTCAAGAAAAATTACCGGAAATTTACGCGTATTGAGTTGGACAAAAGAAAAAAGAAACTCTACGATTTTTTGGCTAGAAAGGGATATTCTCCAACTTTAATTTGGAGTCATATGAATAATCTATTATCGTTGATTGAAACAACCGATTAGTTCCAATCTGTCATCTAAATGAGAAACATTACCTTAGAACGAATTATACGATCCCTATTGGTGATTCTAGCCGTGGCCGTAGTCATTGTGATCATGTATAATTACATCACCTTAGTTGCTTTTTTAGCACTAGCCATGATACTGAGCTATGTTTTGGATCCTACGGTGAATCGACTACAGCGCATGGGGGTTCAAAGAACCATTGGAGTCACGGTGACACTTGCATTGATTATCATTTCTATTGTTTTTATTTCTACCAATGTGGTTCCCATATTCGTGGAAGAGATGTTAGAATTGACCAACAATCTAAATATTGAGACCATCGAATTAATTGCTGCAAGAATTGAAACACGGCTTGTCCAGGAATATTCGTTCATCCCTGATGGTTTTTTAAGAGACAACATCACGAAAATTAGTGAAGAACTGTTTGATTTGGGTAAACTTTCAACGGTTCTTAGTGATGCCGTTGGAATTTTCACTAACATATTTTCTGCTGTTTTGGTGGTACCATTTGCTGCTTTCTTCTTTTTGAAAGATGGTAGTAAAATTCGCAGAGATGTTTTGCAGCTCATCCCAAATAAATATTTTGAAACAACCCTTACCATCTTAGACTTGGTGGAAAAACGTTTAGGCCTATATTTTAGGAGTGTCTTGGTTCAGAGCACCTTAGTCGCGTTTGTTTCTTGGACAACACTTAGTATTGCTGGACTTGAAAATTCACTTTCTGTGGGTATTTCTGTGGGTATTGCCAACACCATCCCCTACTTTGGACCTATCATAGGTTATGTCTTATCCATCATCATTTCCATTGTAGAAACCGGGGATTTCAGCTTAGTTCTGTATTGTGTAGTCGCTATCTTTATAGTACAGATGATTGATAATTTGATTTTCCAGCCGTATTTATTTTCACGTTCTGCAGACATGCATCCTGTGGCCATCTTATTCATCATTTTGATTGGTGCTGAAACGGCAGGTATTTTGGGTATGCTCATCGCAATTCCATTAGCGACAACCATACGAATTACCATCAATCAAATTATCTGGAGTTTTAACAACTATCAGGTATTTCGACTAGACCAATCGAATCAAAATTGAGTATATTAGCATAACCTCTAATTTACTCTTTGCTACTTGACTCACTTGGTGATATTTGCATCCGGATCAGGCTCCAATTTTAGATCTATTTTGGAGAGTATTCACTCTGGTAATCTAGATGCAAAAATAACGGGCCTCATAACTAACAGGGACAACATTGGTGCTATTTCAATAGCTGAGAGTAACCACATCCCATACCAAGTCATTAACCAAAAAGACTTTCTTACTCAGGATGACTATGAGTTAAAACTCATAACGCAGTGCAAACAATGGGATGCTCACTATTTGATCTGCGCAGGCTATTTACGTAAAATTCCAGATCTTCTTATAGCGCACTATCATCATAGAATTTTGAACATCCATCCTTCTCTGTTACCCAAATATGGGGGGCAAGGATATTACGGAATACGCGTCCATACCAGCGTAATAGAAAATGGTGAAAAAGAAAGTGGTTGCACCATCCATTTGGTCACTAGCAACTACGACGAAGGTCCCATTTTAGCTCAGGAATCTGTCGTAGTAACTTCAGAGGATACCCCTCAAAGTTTAGCAGTTAAAATATTAATGGTAGAACACCGACTTTACCCTAAAACCATTCAACAATTTATACATTCATCGACTAACCACTAACTCATTTCACTCAAATACTCCTCATCTCATGGCTCTCAAACCACTTCATAATTTACCCGAAACTTCCTTAACCATATCAAGAGCACTTCTTTCTGTTTCTGATAAAACAAATATTGTGCCTCTTGCCTCACAATTAGCTAAGTCAGGCGTGGAATTACTTTCTACTGGTGGCACCTACAAAACGATTTCAGATGCTGGAATACCCGTAAAAGAAGTGAGTGAAGTAACCAACTTTCCTGAGTGCCTGGATGGTCGCGTTAAGACCCTTCATCCCAAAATTCATGGTGGTATCCTTGCCAGAACCTCGCATAAACCAGATGTTGAAGCACTGGCAAAATTAGAGATGAAACCCATTGAGTTGGTGGTAGTAAACTTGTACCCTTTTTCTGAAAAGGTATCAAAAGAAGGGGTTACCTTTGCAGAAGCTACCGAATACATTGATATCGGTGGGCCTACAATGGTCCGAGCCGCGGCTAAGAATTTTGCTCATGTATGTATTTTAAGCAGCCCTTCTCAATACCATGACTTTCAAAATGAATTGGCTAAAGGTGATGGAATAGCTTTTTCGACCAGACTTCGGCTAGCCAAAGAGGCATTTAAACATACTGCAGAGTATGAAAGATCCATTACCAACTACTTCCAATCACTTGAATCGGACCACCCAGTATCCGGGGATCATCAAGATGCTTTGTCCATCTCATTACCCTTGCAAGATGAACTCCGATATGGTGAAAATCCACATCAACATGCACGTGTATATGGTCATCAAAACAATCATATCGATTGTTTTCATGGCAAAGCTCTTAGCTATAATAACTACCTGGATATCGATTCAGCTCTACGTCTGTATCAAGATTTTTTAAATGACCAGCCAACTTGTGCTATTTTAAAACACACTATTCCGTGTGGTGTAGCCAGTGCCTCACATTTAGTTGAAGCCTATCAAAAAGCATTTTCAACAGATACGGTATCGCCATTTGGTGGCATTGTGTTGGTGAACAAGGCATTAGATATTGAAACCGCCAAGAAAATTGATGAAATCTTTACTGAAATTATTCTCGCTCCCGACTTTAGCCAAGAGGCGTTGGATTTGTTAACCCAAAAAAAGAACAGAAGATTAATAAGAATCATCGCTGGAAAGGATAAAAACTCAAAACAAGTAAGATCAATTTTTGGAGGTATACTAGTTCAGGACTATGACAACGACCTAATGGAATCTAACTCATTCCAAATAGTTAGTGAGCGTAAGCCAAGTGATGAAGAATGGAATGATATGCTGTTTGCATGGCGAATTGTTCGACATGTAAAATCAAATGCCATTGTATTTGCAAAAAATGAACAAACTCTTGGCATAGGATCGGGACAGACTAGTCGAGTAGACTCCTCTGAAATAGCTGTTTTTAAAGCCAAAAAAGAACAATTGTCCCTAAGTGGATCAGCTATAGCCTCTGACGCTTTTTTCCCTTTTTCAGATGGTGTGGAAGCCGCTGCTGAAGCGGGTGCCACAGCTGTGATACAGCCTGGAGGTAGTGTTAGAGATTCTGAGGTAATTGAAAAAGCTAACCAACTGGGATTGACAATGGTCTTTACTTCAAAGAGGCATTTTAGACATTAATTTTTTAGTCAATTTTTGAGAAATTAGTTTCAATATTGCACAAAATGCGTCATATTCTTACTACTATTGAATCCCTACTCTATTTGCATTTTTAATGAACGAATTAGTCAACGAAAATTCTTCCCAAATCAAGAAAAAACAAGGCAAAAAGGGTTTTTTTGATTTTTTGTATACCGACATTGCTATTGATTTAGGAACTGCCAACACTTTGATTTACGCGCGCAATGAGGGCATTGTTTTAAATGAACCTAGTATCGTTGCCTTAAATCAACAAGACATTCCTGTGGCCACCGGGCATGAAGCTCGTTTAATGCATGAACGAACTCACAAAAAAATCAGAACCATACGTCCCCTTCGAGATGGTGTAATAGCCGATTTTGAGGTTGCTGAGCAAATGATTAGGGGCATGATTAAGAAAGTAAAAGTGAAGTGGTTCTCTAGTACCCGCCAAATGGTTATTTGTGTACCCAGCGGTATCACCGAGGTTGAACGTAGAGCGGTACGAGATAGTGCCGAACACGCGGGTGCAAAAGAAGTCTACTTAGTAGATGAACCTATGGCAGCGGCCATTGGTATTGGACTAGACGTTCATGAACCAGTAGGCAATATGATCGTGGACATTGGTGGTGGTACAACTGAAATTGCCGTGATTTCACTTTCGGGCATTGTGTATGCTCAATCGGTGCGCTTAGGAGGTGATGAATTAAATGATGATATCATTAATTACTTCCGAAGAAATCACAACCTATTGATTGGAGAACGAACAGCCGAAAAAATTAAATGTGAAATTGGCTCTGCAGCCCCATTAGACGAAGAGTTAGAGATGATTACCAAGGGTAGAGACTTAGTTAATGGAGTTCCAAGAACCCGACACATCACATCAAAAGATGCTCGAGAGGCTATGGCTGAATCTATTAATACCATTGTTGAAGCTGTTACCAAGTCTTTAGAACAAACACCACCAGAGTTATCAGCCGACATATTAGATCGAGGCATCATGCTTACAGGCGGTGGTGCACTGCTCAAAAATTTGGACAAGTTAATCATGGAAACAACCGATTTACCTGTGCATATTGCTGAAGATCCCTTAACGGCTGTTGTTCGTGGAACAGGGATGATTCTTGAAAATTTAGAGTACTATCGACCTGTCATTTCCTAAGTATTGTATTTGAATGAGATTCTTACAGTTCGACACCGATGGTATATCTCATTACATACACACCTTACTTGTCTTATTTCTTGCTCTAGTATTAGGTTTTACTAGAAATCAAGAAAGTGTTCAACAACTTCGTCTCTACAGTGTTACCATTGCGAGTATATTAGAAGAACCCGTCTCTAATTTTCGTCTTTATAGAAATGCTCTTCAAACAAACTCCTACTTACAAGAGCAAAACATCCTACTCCAAGACGAATTAAGTAGACTACGTTCCATAGCGAAAGAGAATATGGAACTGCGTGCTTTATTAAAATTAAAGGATAAAACACCTTTAGAGCTACAGATAACTGAAATTGTTGCCAAGCAACTAAATACCATTAATAACAGCTTTACCATTGATAAAGGTGCTAATGATGGAATCGATGTAGGTATGCCATTGATGAATTCTGATGGGCTTATTGGAAAAGTAATTCTTGTAGCACCCAAATACTCACAAGTAATGCCGTACTCTCACCCACTATTTCGAGTAAGTGCACAAGTACAAAGCAATAGAGCAAATGGCATAATTACCTGGGATGCTTCCAATCCTAATTACTTACTCATGGACTTTATTCCCAAGACAGTTTCCATAGATACCGGTATGGTTATTCAAACCTCAGGATTAGGTAATGAGTTTCCTAGAGGTATTCCCATAGGAAGGGTTGTTGATTATCGAATCCAAGAGGGCTCGAACACCCAGCAACTAAGAATAGAACCCTATGCCACTCTTGCTGATCTCACGGAAGCTTACGTGGTCATATTTAGAGCAGATAGTACCGTTCAAGCAATCAACGACGAATTTAATATGCTATTTGAATGAATTTAGAATGGATTAAATATTCAGCCGTTGGATTATTTGTGCTTTTTTTAGACAAAATCATCTTTAGCCATTTGAACTTGTGGGGGATTTCATTTGATCCATTGCTGATCTATATCATTTGGATGCTACCTAAACAAGACCGAATACCGAGTATTTATACTGTAGCATTTCTAGCCTTCGTTCAAGATGTATTTTTTGATTCCTGGGGTTTGTATCTATTTTCAAAATCATTAATCGTACTTTTTTTTCATCGCTATTTACGCGATAAATTTGAAACCAAGATATTCGGAGGACAGTTTTTTTATCATAGTTTAGTCATTGCCTTGACCCACAATCTTATATTTTATGTATTTGCAAGCTTAACTGGTGATTATGCAACGGACTGGTGGGCATTTTTACTTTTGCTAATTAGCTCTTTATATACCTCTCTTATTTCATTTTTAACCTATTTGATTTATTACAAATAGCGATGAGTGAACAACACAACATACAAAGGACTCGCATCTCCATAAGAGTTATGCAGATACTTTTTGGTATGTTATGTCTTGTGGTGCTTGGGAGAGTCTTTTTTCTCCAAGTTGTTGAATATGAACAGTATTCATTACAAGGAGAGCGAAATTCGATCCGTCAAGAGATTATACCACCCCCACGTGGATTAATTTACGACAACAAAGGTGAATTACTCGTAGATAATGTACCCATCTTTACCTTAACCATTAACCCCGCTAATTATGACACATCCAATAATTCACTCGTAGCCGATTTATTGGAAATTGACGTATCCATAATACGGGATCAAGTTTCTAAAGCTCGGAATTACTCATGGTATAGAAGTTCACCACTCATCTCAGACGTCGATTTTGAGCATTTTTCTGTTATTCAACAAAATCTTTGGAGGCTCCCGGGAATTGGTCATCAATTAGAGAGTAAGCGAAACTATACTCAAAAGGTAAATGCTTCTCATATACTTGGATATCTAAGAGAAGCTGATCGAGAAGATTTTAACTCTAACAAGAACATCCATCTCGGCGACAAAATTGGAAAAAGTGGACTTGAACTTATATATCAAGAGGAATTACGAGGAGAATCAGGGGTAGAGTTTAAACGAGTGAATGCCTATGGCCAAACCTTAGGTTCTTTTGATCTATCAAGTGAACGAAAAAATGCAATAGAAGGTGCCAATCTTATTTCTACGATTAATTCGGACCTTCAAGCCTTTGCCGAAGATTTATTGATTAACAAAACTGGTGCCATCATCGTGATGAATCCTAATAATGGTGCTATTTTAACAATGGCTAGTTCACCTAACTACGATGTTGATAGGCTAGCTGGACGTTTAGATCAAGCCTATTGGGCCGAAATCAATAGTGATACCACCCGTCCGTTATACAATCGAGCTATTTCTAGTCGGCAACCACCAGGCTCGACCTTTAAACCCCTTATGGGTATCATAGGATTAGAAGAGGGACTCATTACCCCAAAAACAATTATCAAAAATACGGGTGGATACCAAAGGGGAAGACTCTATAGAGATATTGCGCCTAAAGGTGATTATGATTTAGCAAAGGCAATAACCTACTCTTCGAATACCTATTTTTATAAACTTATGGACGACATTGCCACCAGTGGGCGTTTGAACATTTGGAGTGAACGGGTAAAAGAATTTGGATTGGGTAGTCCATTAGAAATTGATTTACCTAGTGCAACTACTGGAATTGTCCCAGATAGTGCCTTCCTAGACCGATGGTTTGGCAAATCACGTTGGGGTTTAGGAGATCTTATTAACCTTGGAATTGGACAGGGAATTCTTTCGGTATCCCCTCTTCAAGTGGCAACCATGACAAGTGCTATTGCTAATGATGGTTACCGAATCTATCCACACCTTGTTGAACGGGTTGAAACTACTTTTGGCTCTTCTTCACCGTACATCAAATCACCAAAAAAAATAGAGTGGGTTAAACAGGAGCATCTGGATATTGTAAAAGAAGGAATGAGGGGGGTTGTGCAGGAAGGAAGCGGTCGCTTTTACGTGAAAAACGATGTAATTGATATAGCAGGAAAGACAGGTACGGCCCAAAATCCACATGGATTCTCTCACGGATGGTTTACCTCATTCGCTCCATTTGAATCACCAGAAATTGTTGTTACGGTATTTCTTGAAAATGCTGGCTTTGCTTCTATCTCAGCAGCTCCTATAGCTAGGCTACTTATCGAAGAATATCTAACGGGTTCCCACAGTAGCTATGTTTATAATTATGTAAAAACATGGGAACCTAGAGAAGACGACTCTGGTCAAACCACAGAATAATTATGGTATCACTTAAGAAAGAACTCGATTGGTTGACCCTATTCCTCTGGTTAGGACTTAGTTTGATAGGATTAATTGCCATATATAGTGCCACTCAAGGTCCTGTATCTGAGTTTTTACCCACTGTTATTCAAAATAATTTTTGGAAACAATTGTTCTTTGTAGGCCTCTCAATTGGCCTGCTTTTTTCTCTTCAATTTATAAATCCGAGTATTTTTAAAAATTTCTCCTATTTAGCATATGGCGTATCTCTACTTCTTATGATATATACGCTATTCTTTGGTCAAGAAATTAATGGGGCAAAAAGTTGGCTACGATTTGGAGGATTTGGATTACAAAGTAGTGAATTCATGAAGATAACGACGATTTTAGCTGCTGCCAATTACTTAACCTCACGCCGCAATTTGTCCGCAGAAAAAATCCGATATGCCCTCGTCAGTTTTATCATAATATTGGTACCTACCGGATTGGTCATCGCTCAAAACGACTTCGGAACGGCCATTATTTTTATCGCCTTAATACCTGTAATTCTGTTCTGGTCTGGCTTGCCCTATGGGGTGGCACTATTGATGATTAGCCCGGCAATTATACTGTATCTTTCTGTTTTTGATTGGACGTATGGGGCTATGGCTCTAGGAGTGTTAACCATCGCCGTATTTTTCATACAGAAGTCAAAATGGCTAACTTTGGTTTCTTTGGTTATGGGAACTGGAACCATAGCCGCGGTTCATTTTGCATTAACCAATGTATTACAACCACACCAAGTAGCACGAATCATCGCATTCACCAATCCATCTTATGACCCAACAGGAGCAGGTTGGAATGTCATCCAAGCAAAAACAGCTATAGGGTCTGGTGGGTGGCTAGGAAAGGGATTTTTAGAAGGTACCCAAACCCAGCTTCGTTTTTTACCTGAACAGTGGACAGATTTCATATTTTGTGTCGTTGGTGAGGAATTTGGATTTTTAGGAGCATCCATTCTAATTATAGTGTTTATGCTCTTTTTATTGCGATTACTACATTTATCCATAAACCACAAACACCCCTTTGCGCAATTAGTAACCCTAAGTGTGGCCTCAGTGTACTTTATGCATTTCTTTATCAATGTTGGAAGCGCAACAGCTCTACTTCCGGTGATTGGAATTCCCTTACCTTTCATAAGCTATGGTGGCTCCGCTTTTATTGCGAACACACTCATGCTAGCCATCTGTCTAAATTTAGATCTCTATAAGAGAGAATTTAGTATATACAGTTAGACTTATCTTAACTGTATATTAACCCTCACCATAACGTTTCTTCGTAGAAAGATTAAAGGATTTCCTATGATGCTTGGTATACCCATAGCTAGCTAAAGCTTCTTTATGTTCTTTGGTTGGATATCCTACATTATTTGACCATCCGAATTCTGGATAAAAACCATTCAAATCTTCCATTATTTGATCCCTGTAAACTTTTGCCAAAATAGATGCTGCTGCTATACTTAAGCTGTTATCGTCGCCTTTAACGATGCATTGATGAGGCAATAAGGTTGTTACAAATTTATTTCCATCTATTAACAAATAATCGGGATTAGCATCGGGCTGAAGTGCGCATTCGTGCATGGTTTCTAGACTTGCCCATAGAATATTTATACGATCAATTAGAGATACATCCCCTACTTGAATGGTCCAGTAAGCAGACTGTTCTCGGATAAGCTCAGATAAACGTAAACGTTCCGAGGGAGATAACTTTTTACTATCTCTAACTCCTTCAATAAAAGTATTGGGTTTTAGTATCACGCCAGCGGCAACTACGGGGCCTGCAAGACAACCACGACCAACCTCATCTAAACCCATCACACGTGAAAACCCTTCCTGCCATAATTGCTTCTCATATCTAAGTAGTTTATTCATTTATTACCTGAGTTTTTTACTTCCACTAATTTCCACTGGTTAAAGAGAAACCAAAAGAAAAAATGTAATTTAACTCTCTCTTAAGGAACGACTCCATTTTAGGAAGAGGTTATTGAAGTATGAAATATACATATACACAATGGAAAGATGTAGCTATTAATCAGGGGCAGAGTCCTTTCGATACCTTAAATGATCTCTTTCAACAACTATTAACCATTGCTAGTGGGGATGTTTCGCAAGCCCTAAAATGGCTTACAACCTTGGACAAAGAGTACGAGATTACCCAGAATTTTAATAAGCCTTACAGTATAGCAGAATTCATTCAAGATCTTATAGATAAAGGATACATTGAACTCGATAATCAAGACTCAACGATGATTATTACTCCTAAAACCGAAAAAAGTTTACGAGAGCGGTCCTTAAATGAAATTTTTAGCAGCCTAAAAAAAGGGGGTGCTGGTAATCATAAAACAAATTTTACAGGTAGTGGTGTAGAACGCCAACCTGAGACAAGACCCTGGAACGACAACGAAGAATTGGTCAACTTAGATGCCACAGGTACTATGATTAATATGCTTAAACATAGTAGCTTGGATTCTCTTAATCTAAATGAAGAAGATTTACAGGTATACGAAACAGAATATTCTACACAGGTTGCTACCGTACTTCTTATCGACCTAAGTCACTCTATGATTTTATATGGTGAAGATCGAATAACACCTGCAAAAAAAGTAGCAATGGCTTTATCCGAGCTTATTATGAGAAGTTATTCAAAAGACACACTTGATATTGTAGCTTTTGGGAATGAAGCATGGCAGATCAGTGTAAAGGATCTCCCCTATCTGAAAGTTGGCCCCTACCATACGAATACCAAACAAGGGCTAGAGGTTGCACGTCATATACTACAACGCAAAAAATTTGCCAATAAACAAATATTCATGATTACAGATGGTAAACCTTCCTGTATGCTTGAAAATGGTAGGTTATATAAAAATAGCTTTGGACTTGATAGAAAAATTGTAAACAAAGTCCTAGATGAAGCGGTTAAATGCCGAAGAGAAAAGATTACTATAACGACCTTCATGATTGCCTCAGATCCTTATCTTCAACATTTTGTTAGAGAAATGACCGAGGCTAATAAAGGGAGAGCATACTTTGCTAGTTTAGATAACCTAGGTGGATTTATCTTTGAAGATTATATTAAAAATAGAAAACGAAGAGTAAATTAAAGGGCTAATTCTAGCCCTTAACTACCTTAGTTAAACATCCCTAATTCTTCCATCACTGACTGAGTGATGTCAAATTTTGCTCTAAAATCTTCCGATGCATAGAGAATGATCATATCCCCTGCTGAAGTGGTCGTATTAAGAACATAAGATAGCCCTTGATTTTGAGCAACCGCTTCAATGGCAGCACCTATTTGTTCCAATAGTGGACCAATGAGTTCATCTCTGCGTTGTGCTAATTCTTGTTCTGCTGTTTCTTGCGCTTGTATTAACTCTTGCTGAAGTTGACCCAATCTTATTTCTTCTTGCTGCTGAGCATCTTGGGAAATTACACCAATTTTTTGTTGATATTCGGCAACTTCCGATTGGAACTGTTGTTCGAGTGTGGTTAGTTCTTGTTGTTTACGCGCAGTGAAATTTTGTAGTCTCTGTTGTACCGCTCGCATTTCTGGCATATTTGCAAGAATTGATTGTGGATTCACATAACCAATTTTGAGTTCAGAAGAACTTTGAGCTACAGCAGAAGGGCTCTGACTAAAACCAATGGTTAAAATAATTATGAGTGCTATACTTAATGTTCGCATGGGTATAAATGATGTAAAATTTGAATTAATTATCGCTTGTGCTTGATCCCGATTGCATTCGGTTGAGAACATCCTCTGTGATGTTCAGATTTTCTGCACTAAAAAATATGATGGCATCTCCGTAAGAAGTAGCTTCATTTAGCACAAAGTCTAATCCACGTTCCTGAGCAACTTCGGACATGATTCGGTCCATTTTCTCAATTATTGGTTGAAGTAATTGAGCTCTTTTTTGCGTGATCTCGTTTAAATAATTCTCTCTTTCTTCTTGTAATTCCTGATCTCTTGCCAGTAAGTTTTCCTCCCGGCTTGCTCTAGCCTCCTCAGTTAACATGCTTCTTGCTTCTTCATAGGCTACAAAATCAGCTTGTAATTGATTCGCTTTCGCAATGAGTTCTTGGTCTCTTGTTTGAACAAGTTCTTCTATTTGTTGATCCACAAATGCGACTTCTTCAAGTTGAGCGAGTACAACCGAAGGATTCATATATCCAATCTTTACCTGAGCAAAAGCTTCGGTACTAAAGATAAATGAAACGATCAGAAAGAAATAAAAAGGTAATTTTTTCATAAGTAGAATTAAATGTGACTGAAAATACCGCAATTTTATTTTAATTGCCTATCCTTATTTGTTCAATACTCTTAGTTAATTTTCGATATCAATCCCTAGTTCCAACAGGATATCGGAGGTGATATCAAATTCCGCCCTCGCATATATCATGTAAATATCCCCACTCCTATCGAAAATAAAGTCATATCCTTTTTCAATGGCAACCGTTCTAGCGGCACTAAATACTTTACGCTGTATGGGTTCTAACAGGTCACTTTGTTGCTGAAAGTATTCGCCATTTGGTCCAAATTTTTGTTGTAAAAAACTTTGTCGTTGCTTCTTCTTTTGAGCGATTTCCTCCTGTTTTTGCTTACGAATATCTTCGGTAAACAATATCTGTTTAGCTTCATAGTCTTCTTCCAAAACAGTAATTTCATTAAGCATCTCTTGCGCTTCTTCTTGCCATCCACTACTTAAGAGTTGCAAACGTTGCTCGATACCACCATACTCAGGCAATTGTGCTAAGATCATATCTGATTCGAAGTATCCAATTTTTTGATCCTGTGCCGATACCTGTTCAACCAGAAAAACTGTGCTAAAGAGACTAAGTAATAAAACGTTGATTCGTAGGGATAAATACTGTTTAGATTTCATCATATGAAATTAAAATGGTGCTCCAATATTAAACAAAAATTCCCATTGTCCAGCAAAAGTGTCTGTTCCCTCTATACTGTCTAATCGATAACCGTAGCTTAGGTCAACCAAACCAAGTACCGGTAAATATAAACGAGTACCAAACCCTACCGCTCTTTTCACATTGAAGGGGTCAAAAGTCGAGAAATCGTTGAAAGCATTTCCTGCATCATAAAATGTATAGGGTATCAACTGTAATTGCTCATTACTTACCGCTGGGTACCGAAGTTCTACAGAGTATTTATTAAATACACGTCCACCCACTTGTCTTCCATCTATAATAGGTGCAATACTACCATCATTACCTCCAGGATACCCGCGCAGATCTATATTATCATAAAGAAAACTCTGCCGTTGTTGAAGTTGAGTACCACCAACTAAGAATCTTTGAAAATTACTTCTGCGATCGTCAGTGAAAAATCCAATAAACCCAAAATTAACTTGACTGGTTAAAACTAACTTATCAACGATAGGGATATGATACTGATAGTCTGTTTTAATTTTGTAGTACTCTGATAATCCAGGTAATGGTGGTGCTACTTCAATGGACAAACCAAGTTTTGATCCCGTATTAGGAGAAATAAAGTTATCAAGTGAGTTTCTTTCAAATGCTTGACTCAACGAAACAATAGATGAAGTTCCAGCGGCTAAAAAAGACGTGGATCCCTGCACGTCATAGAGTTGATACCCAATGGCAGAACGGCTTGAGAAATAATCATCTGGCCACCGTAGTCTTTTTCCTATAGAGACAGAGGATGAAAAGAGTCGATTCTTCTCAGAAAACCCGCGATATTGGATGAAATTATATGATAGATTCACTCCTAGTGAAGTTGGTTTTCCATTCAACCATGGTTCTACAAAGCCAAAACTATAACTTTGAAATCCTGTTCCCGTCACCTGAACCCCCAATGATAAATTTTGTCCATCACCTGACGGAAAAGGGGTAAAATCACCAGCAAGGGCTCTTTGAAGTGAGAAATTGTTGAAATTTAAACGAGCAGAAATAAGTGCACCAATGGCACGTCCACCATACCCACCTGAAAATTCAAAATTGCTGGTACTAGCCGACTCATCGACCACAAATGATACATCAACTTCTTTATTCTGTGGAATAGGTTGAACATCAGGGGTAATGTTTTGAGGATCAAAAAATCCGAGGGTACTAAGTTCTCGAACCGAACGCACGATAGCATCCCTGCTATAGGTAGCTCCTGGAATGGTACGCAAGGTTCTACGAACTACATCATCATGTGTTTGAGTATTTCCGGAAAAGGTGACTCGCCGTATGGTAGCAATTTCGTCTTCATAAATATCAAAATGTATATCAAGTGAATCTTCACCTACTTTTTTAATGGTCGGTATAGCCTGAAAGAACAAATAGCCAATATTCTGGTACAAGCTATTGATATCGGTGGATGTTTTATTAAAATTTAAATTCTCATCGTAGAGGGTTTGATTGAAGATATCGCCTTTTGAAAACCCTAGGGATTGAGAAAGTTGCTCATCGGTGTACACGGTATTACCATCCCAAGTAATGTCACGGACTTTGTACTGTGGTCCTTCATAAATAGAGAATGATAGGATCAGACCGTCCTTTCCGTCCTCGAAGGATTCAACCCAAAGACTATCCGAAATAATTCGCGCATCAACATGACCTTGTTCTTGAAAATGGGTCATGAGATTAGTGACACCTTCATCAAAATCTTCTTTTTTGTATAATTTTTTTGAGAGAAATTTCCACCATGCGTCTTCCTTAACAGGCTTAATAACCTTGAGGAGTTGCTTTTCAGTAAATAACTCAGCCCCATCAAACCGAATATCTTTTATCTCTAATTTTTCACCTTTCTCTACATTAAAATAGAGAATAGATCTATTTTCAATTTCATCTGAGGCTTCAGTTCTGGTCGTAACCTTGGTCCCCCAAAAACCTTTCTCCCTAAAAAAACGATTGATGGTACGCTTCGCTTGTTCTAAGGAAGCATCGGTTATAGCAGCACCCTGAACAAGACTAATGAGATCTTCCAAGTCTCTGGATTCTGATTTTTTAACTCCTTCAATCTTATAATCGAGCATTCTGGGTTGCTCTATAACTACAATTCGAATGGTTAAGCTCGTTAAGGTTTGATTTTCGATGTATACTTGCACATCAGAGAATAAACCAACGCGAAATAACCTATTAATGGCTTCAGGAATATCATCTCCTGGATGGGTAATCATCTTACCTTCAACCAAGCCACTAGTGTTTATAATAAATTGCTCACGAGTGGTTTCATTTCCTTCCACCAGTACCTGTGCAATTCTGTACTCTTCAGGATTTTGAAGGGTTGGATCGGTAATCTGTAATTGCTGAGCGAAAAGTTGAGCAGGGGATACAATGAAAAGGAACAGAAATAAACAGGTAAGAGGTAGAAAAGCCTTCCCGAAAAATCGTTTGTTTAGTGGCATGCTAGTAATAAATGATATAATTGCTTTCAACTTAATGGTTACCTCTAAACGAATCTATTAAGAGATTTCGTCTTTATTTTTTTTTCGCACTTTACCGAACCTTCGGTCTCTTTTTTGGAAGGAATGTATAGCTTCATACAATTCATTTCTTCTAAAATCGGGCCAGTAGAGCTCTGTTATGTATAATTCAGAATAAGCTAACTGCCAGAGTAAAAAGTTACTTATCCGATATTCACCGGAGGTTCGAATGATTAAATCAGGATCTGGTATTTCAGCAGTTGATAAATGGTCACTAATCATTTGATCATTGATTAGATTCGGGGCTAATCTTCCTTCTTGCACGTGGATTGCAATTTTTTTAACTGCTTCTGTAATATCCCATCGACCAGAATAACTAAGGGCTAAACACAGTTGTAAGCCCGTATTGTTTTCCGTTAATCGTATAGCCTCTTCCAATTCTTCGACGCAATCATCCGGAAATCGATCCATTTGACCTATGGTAACCAAGCGGATGTTATTCCTATGTAAATTATCAGCTTCTTTTCTGAGTGAGGAAACTAAAAGCCTCATAAGGCCCCTCACCTCAGCAGTTGGTCTACCCCAGTTTTCAGTGGAAAATGCATAGAGTGTTAGGTATTGAACTCCAAGTTGGGCACATGCCTCCGTAATATCCCGAACCGAATCGACACCAACTTTGTGGCCAAACAATCTAATATTACCTTTATTCTGAGCCCACCTTCCATTCCCATCCATAATGATTGCAATATGCTCGGGAATAACTCCAGACTCAATCAAGGTTTTTTGCCTTTTTTTATCTAGATCAGTCTGTTTGGTTTTTGTGAGACTCAGCTCTTTCAAGAGGTTTAATTTTCTTATTATATATAGTCAAGTAAATTAGAGCTTTATTGCTCTTATTTCAAGAAAAAGCTCTATAAATGAAGGGTTTATTTACCACCCTTTTCACTTATTTTTGCTTTTATATTAAGCATCTCTAGTAGAGCTAAAGCTGCCTCAGCACCTTTATTACCTTTTTCACCTACCCTGTCAAGCGCTTGTTGAACATTATCGGTGGTTAATACACCAAAAGCTACGGGTTTAGAATAACGTAAATTTAAATCCATTACACCTCGATTAACAGCATCACAAACATACTCAAAATGTGGAGTTCCACCTCGTATTACAACCCCTAGTGCGATAACGCCAGTGATGTTATCATTCTCAAGCATCCATTGCGTAGTTAACGGGATTTCATAACTACCCGGACACCGAACGATTTTAATCTCGGATTTTGAAACCCCATTAGTAGTTAATGCCTCAATAGCACCGTTCAACATGGCTTCTGTTATCATGGAATTCCATCGGGAAACAACAATCCCTACATACTGGCTTTTCACGGATGTTGATTCGGATATTATTTCTAAATCGTTCAAATTAGACCTATTTATGTGGATTTACTTAAACGTAATATAAGAAGCTAAACAATAATCCGTTGCAACTTATAGGCAGGAAGGTGAAATTATTGAATCTGCTTTCTTCTATGAGTCATGACCCTCATTTTCTCTATTTCGTTCATGCTAATTGCAACTGTGCCTATGGGAGTATATCCATAATCAGGATGACCATGGTAATCACTACCGCCCGTCTGTAGAAGGTGATGTTTATGCGCCCATTTAACATAGTATATATGCTGTTCATAACTATGACTGGGGTGTATACACTCAACTCCATCGATTCCCATTTCCCTAATGCTTTCTAACTCTTCCTTGTTATAGTGAGATGCGGGATGAGCCAAAACGATTGCTCCACCTGCCTTTTTCACCAACGCTATGAGTGATGTGACATCCAAAAAATACAATTCTGATGTAGCTTCATGTGCTTGTATTAGAAACTTGTTAAAGGCTTCAAGTGCATTCCGCACATAATTTTTTTCGACCAAAATTTTAGCAAGATGTGGACGGGCTAAAGTGGCATCCCCTGCTGAGGCTCTTACTTCCTCAAAACTCACCTCTACATTTTTTTGATTCAGCCATTCGATCATGGCCTTCATACGATTTCTTCTTTGCACCGAACACTTCGTTAAATAGGCTCGTAAAGCCTTATTGTGAGCATCAAAAAAATATCCTAAAACATGGATTTCTTTGCCCCTAAACATAGCGGTTAATTCTACACCCGGTATGAGTTCAAGCTCATAAGTTTTATGTTGCAAAGCATCTAAACCTGCTAAGTACCCCTTGATCGTATCATGATCCGTAATAGAGATAGCCTTCAATCCTTTTGAGTAGGCCAGATCTAAAATTTCATCCGGGCGAATACGACCATCTGAATAGGTTGTATGGATGTGTAAATCAGCTTTATACCCCATCCTTTTAGTTTAAATACGATGAGTACAAAGCCGCATCATCTAAAAGTTCTAGTGCTTTTATAACCAATGCATCGTGAGCCAAAGAAGTTCTTTTCCAAACTCTATTACCCTTATAAAATCGAGTATATTCAAGTTCAAAAAGAGTACCTATTTCCTCTGTTTTACTCAATAAAAACTGCTGAGCTTGTGAGTCAATGCGATCATAAATCCCTTGGAGTGATTCTTCAATATTTGAATCTAGTACATAACTAAGCGCCAGTTTTTCTGCCAATGAATCTGTTTGTTGAATCATGCGTTTCCATGTCTGTAGTTCACGAGCGTCAAAGGTGGTCATGAAATCATCAACTTGATTCTGTATAAATTGAACATTTATCTCTGATGCATCTTTGATGGATGCCGTTTGGATATAATCCTTAACAAAACCCAAGCGAAGGAGCTCGGATTGAAAGGAGTTTAACAAATTAGGATTCATAGAAACATCAGGCTCTACACCTCTACCCCCTCGTACCAAACGCCCTTTACTGGTCTTATACATCGTTTCCTCTCCATTTCTACTTCGAGTCGATTGCATAGTATCGTGAAGATAATCAACGGATTGAATGCTTCGCCCAGAAGGAATGTAGTAACGGGAAATGGTATATTTCATCGAATTATTATAGGGCAATGGTTTAACAATCTGAACCAAACCTTTACCAAAGCTTGTTTCACCCAATATCACACCTCGATCTAAATCCTGAATCACACCGGATACAATTTCACTGGCACTTGCACTTCCTTCATTTATGAGCACCACTACAGGACCTGAAAACTTTATGTCTTCCCTAGTCACATAATTCGTATTGTACTCTTTTAACCTTCCTTTCGTCTGTACCACGGTAATGTTCGATTCTAAGAGATAGTCTAATATTTGAACAGATTCTTGTAATATACCTCCAGGATTACCCCTTAAATCGATGATCAATCCATCAACATTTCCTTCTTGTATCATAGCATCGAGAGAACTCCGAAACTCGTCATTTACCCCTTGACCAAACTCATCAATTTTCACATAAGCAAAACCATGAGATGATCGAAGATGAGTGGAGTCCACAATGTCGATCATCTGGCCTCTCGTATCATATTCAAGAGAAACTTTAGCCTCTGCATGTAATAGAGCTCCATAACTAAGGCTTTTAGGTTCTAACTTAGCTCTGGTAATGACCACATCAGAAGTCTGATCTAGAGCAGTTTTTATGGATAAATGTATCGTGGAACCTGACTCCCCCATTAATAAATTCTGCATCTCTTCAAGTTCTAAAGCACCCGTTGGTAATTCTTCAATATGGGAGATTTCATCGCCGATACGAACTCCTGCTCTTTGTGCCGGGCTACCATCTATCACTTGCACCACGAAGGTTTTCCCATTCTTGACGTCTAAATTCAACCCAATTCCAGCAAAATTACTGCGACCCATTATTTCGGCTCGTTCATTACTAGCCACATCAAAAAAATTGGTATAGGGATCCAAATAATTAAACATGGCTTTGATCCCTACATGCATAAGTTCGGCAGGATCTATTTGGTCTACATATTCAACAACTACAAGAGAATAAGCCTCAGAAAAAATTTCGAAATTCTTTTTTATTCTGAAGTATAGATCACTCGGCTGAAATGCAGTACTGATCAACCCGATAAGAACAAGAGAAACTCCTATATAGAGAGGCTTTCTGAGCCGAAATTTAGAAAACCGATTCAGCATTACTAATTAGCGAACTTTTAAAATTTGTCCAACATAAATCGTCGAGCCAGATAGATTGTTTAACTCTCGTAATTGACCGGTGGATATCCCAAAATTTCGCGCGATAGCTGATAAGGTGTCGTTGCGTTTCACAACGTAAGTACTGCTATCGGATTCTCCGAAAATATTTTCCCCATTTTTTTGACGGCGTTCTAGATTTTGTTTTTCACTAAAGGCCAACCCATTAATTGCTTTGTAGTGTTCTTCTCTTTGGTTGGGAACATAAATGGTCAAATTCTGCCCTACTCGTATGGTATTACCAATCCCATTCCAGCTCCTGATTTCCCATGCTCTTACATCATACCATTCAGCAATATGACCTATGGTATCGCCGGTTTTGACTTTATATAGGAGCTTGGTAGAATTCGCAGGAATAGATGAGCTACTCGACGAAGAGGACGAAGTTGTGACGGTTCCACTTCTCTGATTGGTGGGTCTATTAACAGACAATGGGGTGGCTGAACCCGCTGGTAAGGGTACCGCAATCACTTGTCCAGGATAAATAATATTAGAGAGGTTATCATTACTTGCATAGATACCGCTTACGGTAGTCCCGTATTTACGAGCTATTAAACCGATAGATTCCCCACTTCGGACCGTATGCATCGTTATACTTTGGTTCTGACTCTCTCTTGGCAAACTATCATACACGGCCAAAAGCTCTTGTGACTTACCTACGGGCACTTTTAATGGGTAGCTATCTCCCGGAGGTGTTGCCCAACGAAGTAACTCAGGATTGTATTCCTTAAGAGCTTCGGTTTCTATTCCCATGGCTTCGGCAAGTATTTCTAAAGACATCAAACCATCGACTTGCACCGTCTCATAGGCATAGGGTTCTTGGCCATATGAGGTTTGAAAGCCAAACTCTTCGGGGCTTAGATTGATCATAGTTGTGGCGATAAATCCAGGAACATAGCCCCGCGTCTCTCTGGGCAAATATGGATATGCAGCCCAGTAGTCTTTGACTCCCCCAGCACGACTAATGGCTCGATTCAATCCCCTTGGACTGATGTTGTAATTCGCCATCGCGAGGTGCCAATCACCCCAAACATTATATAAATCCTTTAAATGGCGCGCAGCAGCACGGGTTGCTTTTTCAGGATCTCTTCGCTCATCTACCCACCAGTTTATTTCTATACCGTACACTCGTGCAGTAGCTGCAATAAATTGCCACATACCCACCGCTGATGCCCAACTTCGTGCCGTAGGATTTAAACCACTTTCAATGAACGCCAAATACACCAATTCTTCCGGTAAACCCTCTTCTTTAAATATTTTTAGCATCATGGGTTTATAGATTTCGGCTCGTTCACGCCACTTTTCCATAACATCTGGCCTACGGAGCGTATAATACACCAAATGTCGGTTGACCTGAGAATTTTGAACCAAGGGCACCGTTGTCTTAAAGAGTTCGGTATTGGTTGGGAAGCTAAAGTCTTCGGACAAGGAAACCTCATCCTCTAAAAAATCTTCTTGTATGGCAAATATCTCACCCTGCGCCTGATCTTCCTGCTCCGTAATTCCATAAAATCCACGATACTCACCAACCACCGCTCTGGACAATTGCGCGAACCGAGAGTTGCTTCTTAACTCCGGATATTGATCCAATAGATCTTGTGAGGCTTCTACCGATTCATTAATCAAGCGCTCTGCTTCAACAGGCTCATTGTTGACCTGTGCCTTTAGCGCCTGAACATGCGTCATATAAATATTGGCAATTTGCAACATAACATCGCGTTCAAAACTATCGAGTTGAAGCCTTATAACGTCCAATTCGGTGGTATCAGCCACCTCTTGATTCAACTCATCCGACCAAGCCTGCATAGGATTGGTATATGGAAGGTATTTGGTTTTTATCTCTTGATATTGCACCGTTGGTGGTGCGTCTTGAGCCAAAAGGTCGTCAAAAGTCGTCAGAAGTATCAGGGATAAAGAACTAATGAGTATAAAAATGCTTTTAAAACGCATGTATGGCAGATGATTTGGTAATAGCTGTTCTTAGGTATTTGGAAAAGTAGTTTCACATACAATTCCAATATAATAAATTGGATTAAAAATTAGAGGTTGATAGGAGTCTTTTACACTTATTTTAGCTCATCGACTCACGATATCGCATCCATTGCTGAACCAAGGGTCTACGACGCCCCATTCCAAAGGCGATTTTACTAAGTTTTAAACCAGGTGCCGATTGGTATCGTTTAAATTCGTTGAGATCAACCAACTTCAGAATCCGTTTAACCATACCCTTTTCGAAGCCCCGTTGTACTAATTCCTCGTACTCCAGTCCTTCTTCAAGGTATCCTTTCAATAGTTGATCAAGTACACCGTACTCAGGCAAACTATCCGAATCTTTTTGATCGGGACGTAATTCCGCACTAGGTGCTTTCTTCAGTATTGAATTTGGAATCATCTCTCTGCGGTAATGACTCGAATTCAACCATTCCGCTAAGGCATAAACTTCGGTTTTGTATAGGTCGGATAATACCGCCAATGCCCCATTCATATCCCCGTAAAGTGTACAATACCCTACCGCATATTCGGACTTGTTCCCGGTATTCAACACAACGGCATTAAATTTATTCGACCAAGACATTAAAATAGAACCACGAATTCGACTCTGTATATTCTCCTCGGCTAATCCAAAGGGAGTGTCTTTGTAATAGTCTTTAAAGGCGTGATCAAAGGATTGCACCATCTCATGAATGGGAATCTGATGGCAGCTGATGTCTAAATTTTGAGCTAATGCACGTGAATCAGATACACTTCCTTCCGACGAAAATTCGGAAGGCATCGTAATGCCCACCACGGCATCTTTTCCCAATGCTTCCACGGCTAAAGTGGCGACCACGGCAGAATCAATACCTCCACTGAGTCCAATCACTACTTTCGGTGACAAACCACTTTTATGAACATAGTCTCTAATTCCCAAAACCAAAGCCTCGAATACACTTTTTTCTTCGGGTTGAAGGGATTCCTTTCCAGCGTCCTGCCATCGGCTGCTAACAAAGTTCAACTCAGACTCGCCTTCAACCAGAGTAAAAGAAACATCTAAAGCATCTTCTTTGAATCTAGGGGATCGTCCAATTAGTTCTGCCGAACCATTGATGGCTAGCGAATCACCATCAAAAATGAGCTCGGTTTGGGCCCCCACTTGATTCACATACAACAATGGGCGCTGGTAGGTTTTCACCCTTCTTTGGAGCATCTGGAAACGAGATTCAATCTTAGATCGAGTAAAGGGAGATGCTGAAATGTTCACAAATATATCCGCCCCTTTTTTTACCAGCTCATCTAAGGGGTTCTGCTTGTACTGCATGTAATCGTTTTCATTCAACCAGATATCTTCACACACACTGATCCCCCATTTTATGCCATGAAGCTGAATAGGTACCGAACTAACCGCAGGCTCGAAATAACGCATATCATCAAACACATCGTAGTTTGGCAACAGAGTTTTGTGCTGAATGCCGACCAAAGATCGATTGCTGGCTACAATTGCTGAATTATAACAAGGTCTGCCTGGCCCCTCATGCGGGGTGATGCTACCAAAAATTAAACTGATCCCCGGACTTTGTTCGATAATGGTTTCATTGGCTCGATAAATCGTTTCTCGAAATGAGGGAACGTTCAGAAGATCCATGGGTGGATAACCACAAACCGCTAGCTCGGGTAATATCAGCAATCCTACTTGTTCATTCCGAGCCTTTTCAATTTCTTGAAGAATGCGTACCGTATTCGATTGGATATCGCCAATAACGGGATTTAGTTGCGCTAATCGAATCTTCATAGGTATTATTTTAGCAACATCATCGATTTGGTTAGGCGTTGTTGATCTACTTCAATTGAGTAAATATACATCCCGGAAGCCCACCCAGAGGCATCTATTTGGTGAGACTGTTTCCCTTCTGATTGAACGCCCAATGATACATCGATCATCTTACGTCCCATGATATCAAAAACCTGCAGCTTAACTGTACTCGCCCGTTCTAGCGTATACGAAATAGTGGTACTAGGGTTGAAGGGATTGGGATAGTTTTGATCTATTGTGAAGCCCATAGGGTTATTGGAGGCTCTAGTCTCATCGTCTGTAAACGTGGGTGTCCCGTATTGAAACCGCGTCCAAACAGGGTAATGATCGGACGTTTCGGACAGAAAACTACCTATGTAGTTGGGATTTTCGATTCTCTGGGTTCCTTCCAAAAATTCATCTTCCAGTTCCGAACTCATCATAATATGATCGAGCATAGAATATCTGGAATAGGATGTATACCCCTTTTCCTCTAAACTTTTCGTGATAATGGTGTATTCTGGATCGTTATCAAAATTTGCGTAGGGAGAGCTTAAGTCATTATAAGTGGATTGCAGGATCTCATCATTGAAATCCCCCATTACCAAAACATGAGCATCGCGACGTTGATTGTCTAAAAATAACTTTAACTGCCGGGATGCGTTGATACGTTGGTTATAATCTGTTTGCTCACCAAAGGCTTTGGCGTGGATGTTGTACACGTACATCTCACGAGTTTCACCATTGATTTTGGCGTCTAAATACAATTCAAAAGGGAATCGTCCTGCGGCCCAATCCGAGCTATTCATACCCGTTGAAACTAACTGACTTTGGTACACTTTCATGGTCTCTGATTTGTAGATGTAGGCCGTGCGTTGTGCCTGGTCAAAGCTTGCAAGTACACCATCATAGCCTTCCAAACTGTTCACTAAATCCTGAAAAAGAATACTATTTGAAATTTCTTGTAACGCATAAAGGTCGGCATCCATGGTCTCGATGACCGTTTTCACATTCTGTAGCTGTGTTTGATCATTTTCAGGTCCATTGTTAGCATCACCAAACCATTCAATATTCCAGGTAACCACATCCAAGGTGTGATCTTTTGAGATAGAATCACTAGGAAAACTAACCGCCTCTACACTCAAGTCAGAGGTGGTTCGCGGTAGCATCTGATAAATACCTGCAAATTTTCCAACCACACC
>JAYPDB010000001.1:0-34094 GCA_038125045.1 Bacteroidota bacterium | reverse complement strand
CAGAGGTGGTTCGCGGTAGCATCTGATAAATACCTGCAAATTTTCCAACCACACCTATCATGGCTATTGCCTCTGTGGGGCTTGTGGCCCCAACCAAATCAGTATCGTTATCTACACGCATTTCGGCACTCCCCGTAAGATCACTAATTCCATAGTTGGTATTCGCTTGGAAGGCGCCCGAATAATTGATGGTCGTATTGGGTATTTTTACAAGTTGAGCTTCTAAGTTACCCGCATTAACCTCTGCTAAGGTTGCAACCTTAGGCTCAGGAATGCGAGGTTCAACATCCAAAACTTGAAATGAAATATCGGAGTCTGTACTGGTGACTGATATTTGCAATAAAAAATCACTGTCTTCCCCTGCAATAGGTCGAAACACATTCAAGGGACCCTCCACAATTACTGAATCCCCCATGGTGGTGGCTTCATGAAGTTCGGAATAAAACACCGCAATACCAGCGGTTGCATCCTGCATGTACAATGGCCCCCCAAATTCATTCGCTACCGTTACTCTTCCTGCGATGCGGACTCTACTACCTAAGGATCGCTTTCTAGCGTCCACAATAGGCAAGACATCATCCGCGCCAAAAGCTTCTGCTTGTAGGCTAATTTGAAAGGTGGGATGCGTTTCATCGTTACTGCTGAGGGTGAAGCTACCCTCATACGTACCAACCGAAGTAGGATTAAACTCTAAATTGAGGCTTGTAGATTGTTTAAAGGCTAATGAGCTATCAACGAGGTTAGAAACCGAATAGGCATCACCGGTTATCTGAATATTCGAAAGTTCTAAGGTTGGACTACCAAGATTGCTGATGTCTAGTGGAATCACCGATGACTCTCCCTCAATAGTCGCTTGAAATTCGATCGTTTGGCCGTTTTGAATAACCTGACCATTTGATATGATCTGAAGTGTGGGCTGATCGCTTGCTTCTACATAATCACTTATGCTAACATCGTCGACGTTTAGCCTTCCATCTCCCCCTTGAATCCATCGAAATCGAATGGGGCCAGAAACCTCCACATCAATTTCATAGGCTTGCAAGTCGGATCCTGGGCTAATAGGCGATCCTAAAGCTGTCCAAGAGCTTCCTTGATCGGTGGAATATTCAACCTGCACGGTATTATCGGTATTGGAGCCATAATTAGCACTTAAAAATCGAAGTACATCAGCCCCATCATTCTTGTCGAATAGCATCGTAATGGAGCCTTGTTTACCATCTCTTCGATCCATTCGAACACCCTGTGCTCCGTTGAATTTGTCGTTGCTCAAGTTACCCAACAAGGCATCTTGTAAATACCATGAGCCAGTAGCTAAATCAACAGCCGCTGCGGCATAGGACTTTTTTTCACCATCTTCGAAATTCTCAAACCATTGGGATGATACTTGAGTAGGTAAAAATATAATGAGAAAGAGGGCACTTAGAATTATTTTCGCAAGTTTTAACCGCGTTATTGGTGTGCTGTTGGTGGGGTTTTTCATATTGTCCTTAAATCTATTTTAGAACTGACAATATAACCAGAATGTACCACCTATCCATAACGGATTTGCTAAACAATCATCGTAATCCGTTGGGTAACCCCTTGCAAATCCGGCTAATAGCGTCGTGGCTGTGTAAACTTTCTAAATGAGCACATCTCACCACAAAATCACGAATAGAATGGTAGCTATCTAGTTCCTTGTAAAGTAACCGAGCGGCATCCTCTACAAATTTTTGATAAGCCCCATTGAGTTCAGCAAAAGCTTGCTCATCTTCTCTTTTCACCAACACCTGTGTTTCGGTTTGAAGAGCTTCTCTACATATATCCACTAAATCTTCGACATAAAAGGTGTCTCTGAGTGCAACTGTTACTTCAGCAACACTACGCTGGGAATGAGGAATCGCAGCTATATTCCTAACTTCTCGGGCGTGCTCTGCCAATTCAAAAGAACAAGGACATGCACTCGAATACACAAAATTTAAGTGCATATACTTATTAAAACGTCCGTAGGAATCCAAATGACCTTCTAAGGATACTTCATAATATTGGTACCCTTTCATCTCGCTTCGGAGGCTATTTTTAAGCATTGGAAACGAAAAATTGAGACACAAAAATGATTCTTGTGCTTCCAAATCTTCTTTGTAATCTTTTAGAATCTTTTCCAAAGTATCCAGTGTAAACACCTCATCTTGAAACCTATAAAACGTTCTCATGATGCGACTCATGTTTATTCCTTTTTTATTGGCTTCTAAACTAACATACCCATCCACGGATACTTCTAGAGTCGTTGATTTACCATCTCTCTTTTTAATCTGTAATGGGAGTTTAAAGTTAGATATACCCACTTGTTGAATAGGTACATTAGCGCCCTCTATAAGGGATGATGGTCCATTTTGAAGGTCGGGTAAACTATCTTTGTAGTCGTTTGTAACGGTAAATGTTGGGTCGTAAAATCTCTTAACGGATGAAAACATGGATGTTTTTCTTGATATTAGAATAATAAACAAAGGAGATACACAGACTACTTATTCGTTGAGTCTAATAAGTAGTCTGTGTATCTAGACTGTCTTATATGGACAGTATTCCGCGCTATTTCGTTCAGTTTCAAACAGTTTAACCGAATATAAGTGACTGCCTTCACTAGCTTCAGATTCTACAGGTTCTTTTAACTCGTAAAAAAATGCTTTAACAAGATTCTCTGATGTTGGAATAATTCCCTTTAAGAAAGGTACATCAATATTTAGGTTTCGATGATCACAAGGTTCAAGTATGTAGTGTTGAATGATGGATTTAAGTTTCCCTAGATCAATTACGTATCCGGTATCTGGATCAGGCTCTCCTGCTAGTGTGACCTCTAGTATATAATTATGTCCATGCCAATGTTCATAGTTACATTTCCCAAATGTTTTTCTGTTCCATTGTTCGGAATGATCTGGATTATGCAATCGATGAGCTGCATTAAAGTGTGTTTTTCGGGTTACAAATGTCAAATCGATAATTCCTTTTCTATGTTGTTATCTATTGGGTTGCTGTTATCTATTGGGTTGCAATGGGTGATGGTATATCTCTAGATAACGGTAATTTAGAGTAACAGGTTCCTGATTTAAGCATAAAAAAAAGAAGGCCCCAATTCCTTGGAGCCTCCTTTGTGATCAGCACACCTCACGTTCATGTGAGACGTATTTTGAGTAGGAAATTACTTTAGTAAGGTCATCTTTTTAGTAATTACCGACTGGTTGCTAACCAAGCGATAGATATACATACCACTTGATAGGCCAGAAGCATCAAATTTTAGGTAGTTCGTGCCAGCAGACATCATTTGTTGTCTTGCAAGTACGGCTACTTCTCTACCCAGCATATCATATACCACCAATGTCACTTGTTGTGCAGACGGTAGCGAGAAACTGATTTGAGTGCTCGGATTGAATGGGTTTGGATAGTTCTGATGTAATTGTACTGTCGTTGGTACATCCATAGAAGCAACAAACTCCTCTTCATTAGAAACAGATACGTTAGAAACATATCCATGAGCATCTAATGCGGTCCAAGATTGAATCCATAAGTAATTATCCGCAAACGCACCTACATAATCGGTAGTGGTCATGAATTCATTATCAACTGTTTTAACTGCTGAAGCATCCAATGCCGGAGAACCACTTTTTGGTCGAGGATCTAGTCCGTTAGAACCTGCTGTACGACTAACTCCTTCTAGCATAGGATCGGCAACACGGTTGGCATTAGCAGCATCGGATAAGTAGTCACGAGTATGCGCTTGGTCTTCACCACCTGCAAACTCCGCAATGGTGTTACCCGCACCAAATCCATACCACAAGTTGTTCTGAAGAATAAGGTCACCTTCCGCCAATCGAGTCTTGGCATCAAATCCAGCTACTTTACCAGAAGCCTCAATGGTTACCGCAAGACCGGCATGATCACTGAAGATCGAGTTGTAGTACTCTCCACCAGTATTGTCACGGAATAACAATAACTGCGAACCATCACCTGCGTTAGGAGTAGCATCTTGACCTGCACCTAAATAGGTCGCATTCGAAATTACTGGATGAGCAAATGGAGTCGTATTCTCATCACCGGTCGCACCATCCTGCTCCGCCGCACGGCCGTAGCCATCGTTGGCATTACCTGGACTTTGGATAGCAAACCAGAACTGGTGAGAACCTTGGAATCCCTCGTCCCAGTCAAAAGCATCATCGGTGTTAAAGGCCGACACCAAGTACTTGGTATTTACCGTACCACCAAAGAATTCAAAACCATCATCGTTGGAAGCAAAGGACTCTACATATTCAACCGTTGTTCCTGAACCAACGCCACCCATAGTTAGACCTTGGATTTCGTTACCGGCTACATCCCCTACGTTAATACCGGTGTGACGAATCGATACATATCGGATAACACCAGAGTTATCGTCTATGTCATCACCACCATAGCTTGCATTCGATTCTGGGTTGGCAATCTCGTTCACCCCTTCGATAAGCTTCGTACCATCTTCGGTCGCATTGTTAGTAGGTGCATCACCTAATACAACAAGACCACCCCAAAGACCACGATCAAGCTCGGTTAACGAACCGTTTAGATCATCAATTTCAGAGGTGAAGATGATGGGCTCGTCGGCTGTACCTTCCGCAAAAATCTGAGCACCCATAGTAACCACTAATCCAGTTGCTTCATTACCATCTCCTAGAGCACCTTTTACGACTGTACCCTCTTGGATAAAGAGACGTGATCCTGGTTTCACGAATACCATATCCTGAAGTAAATAGACTTTATCCTTGGTCCAAGTATAGTCTTGACCTTCTGACAGATCAGCGTTAGATATATTTACAGTGGTTTGTGCAAATGCACTAACCACTATAAAAAATGACATTATGAATAGTATAGATCGTTTATACATACGATTTAGATTAAGTTAAGGTTAATAAAAACTCAAAATGAATAACTAATGCCAAGGCTTAAACTGCGTCCTGTTTTGTAGGATTGATAAATGTATTCTACGCCATTTAACTCATGAGTCATTTTGACATCAGGATTCAAAATATTTTTAGCCGAAAGTTTCGCTTTCAAACCGTTAGAAAAAGACTTATTCATAACCAAGTCTAAAGTGCTGTAGGCTCGCTCAAACACATCTGGAATAGCACCAAGAGCTACCGAATACAACCTATCCCCAAATCGGTTAAAGGAAAGGTTTGCGGTCAATCCATTTATTTCGTTGAAGTACTCGACATCTAGGTTAAGTAAGAATGGGGATTGTCCTGCTAGATTTCGAGTATTTATAGCATCTGGATCATTAATGCGGATGTTGAACAATTCAGCATCGGGTATACTGACCTCAGAATGAACAATGGAGAAATTGTTAGAGAACTGAAAGTTGCTTAACCGCTCACTCAGAAATGCTAGATTTTTACGAAATTCAAATTCAAGACCATACACCTGAGCGCGGTCAACATTTTGAACGGTCATGGCACGATTCACATCAATTCGAACCACACGTTCAATTGGATTTTCTATATCCTTATAAAATCCTGAAACAGCAATTATCTCACCTGATTGTGGGAACCATTCCCAACGAAGGTCCATGTTGGTAATTAAGGTACGCTTTAAAGTGGCGTTACCTGTAAATATAAAATCGCCAACAAAATCGAAGGTAGTATAGGGAGCTAATTCTCTAAAGGTTGGTCGTGCAATTGTGTTTGTATATGAAGCTCGTACGTTCATATTATCTGATACATTGTATACCGCACTGATAGCAGGTAACAAATCTGTATTATCTAATTCACCAGCCACTTCTGAGGTGTCTCCTGATACGGTGTTCATTTGAGTCATTTCTGGACGAACTCCAGCAATAACTTTAAGTGTGGATAGAAGTGGCAATTCAACCATGGCATAATATGCCGTCACTTCTTTTTGTGCGGTATATTGATTCTTTTGGTTGGTATCATCATCGATTAAATTACCAAAGGTGTATCTCATTCGAGTTCCAACTTGAGAAGAATCAACGATACCCATGTAAGAAAAAAAGTCGTTTACATTGTCGGAGAAATCACTAAATGGACGTGACCCTATTTCATATTCAAAACGTTTTTCAGCAAAATCACGGTTTATATTTTGCTGGTAGAAACCTGTTTTAAATTTTCCTCCTGCATTTCCCAAGAATTCAAATGGCACAGACCAATCTAAAACCAGATTATCACTTGTTTCTTCGAGTTCTCTGAAAAAACGTGCAGGACGTTGCAGAAGGCCTGAGGTAAGCGATAAGAAAGGAGAACCATCAGGAGCTTCACTAACTAAATAAGTTAAAAAACGAAGGTCTGGCTCTGATTGAGTATTACTAGCTTGTGAGAATTTCCACTCAAAAGTAGATTTGGCTAACGGTTCAAAATAATGCTTTCCAGACAATTGTAATGCATCTAAGCCTCTCTCAACATACTGGATAACGGATGATTGATAGATATCATCAGGAGCTTCTTCATTCCAGGTACCTGTAATATATCGTGCAGAATGTTGACCACTACGAGTTGAAATTAGATTGGACGAAATTTTATGGTTTTCCCCTATTTTGTAGGATAAACCCACTAATAAACCCATATCAACAGAAACGGAGGATCGCTGATCTTGTAAATCAAAAAGATTGGTTAGCCCCCCTGATTCATCTAAGCCTCCAATTAATTGCCAACGCCCAATCGTACCATCGGTGTAATTAGATGCCGATTGATTGTAGCTGAAACTCATCGTGTAACCCAATGGATTTCCTAAAAGTTGAAGTTGATCGCCATAAGCAATGCTACCCCCTAAGTTGTAAGGAAGTGTAGAGATACTTGGTGCCATTTCATTGTTGAAATGAGTAGAAAACCCATCCAATAGATAAGCTTCTTCAGAACGAAATCTTGCTGAACTACTTGAAGGCAAACTGAAATCTGGGTCTTCTAAATAAGCTAAGATGCCCGATGGAACTGATCTGGAACCATCGTCTTTTGCTAAATAATCCGTACTTCCAGAGGTTGAAAGGTATCCCTTTTTACCACTACTTAGGGTATTGTAGCCACTTGAAAAAGATACACTAAACGTTCTTTGTTCAGGGAAATCTTTGGTGTATACATCTACCAAACCACCAGAAAAATTACCGGGTTTATCTGGGGTAAAAGTTTTTATGGTGATGATGTTTTCGAGTAAGTTAGCAGGGAAAATATCGAACTGAAACGATTTTTTATCTGGATCAGCCGATGGTAACTCAACTCCGTTCAAATGGGAACTAGAATACCGATCACCTAAACCACGTACATAGACGTATTTACCTCCAACAACTGATGCACCTACAACTTTTTTCATGGCACCAGCAGCATCACCTGCACCGGTCCGTGCAATGCTCTCCGCTGAAATAGCATCACTAAATGAAATAGATTTCTGTCGTTGCTTTAACAGTCCTGCTTCATTATCGAGAACAACTTCTGCTGTAACAACTATTTCATCCAAAAACTCTGTTTCCGGATTTAATATGATGTCAAGCTGTATTTGTTCGCCAGCCTTAATTTCTACATTAGTTATACGTTGAGTAGTAAAAGAAATGTAACTTACAACTAAAGTATACGTTCCTGATTCAACGTTACTAATGGTGTATCTACCATCGATATCTGTAGCTGTACCTTTAATAGTACCTTCAAGGACAACATTAACTCCTATAAGAGTCTCACCTGTCTCTGTATCAACTACGATACCAGTGATCACTCCGGTATCCTGCGCTATCAATGAACTACCAAATAAGAAGCTGATTAGTAGTATTGAATATGTTATATGTTTCACGTGTGCTGATAGTTTAATTACTATTTATGTAATAAAACTAAGCAGCTATCATGTACTAACTGTTACCGCGGAGTTATGATTGTGTTACTGTAGGATTACCAAATTGTTACGTGTCTTAATTTGGTGAAAAAACGAATTATTCTTAAGAAAAAAGATCATCTTGAGACGGTTTATCCGAAGATTTTATACTAGGTGAAGACTCCTTTTCATCCTCAGTTTCATTAGCGTCAGACTCTACAGTATTTTCTTTATCTACAGGATCCTCCGTAATTTCATCTTTAATGTTCATCTTACTTTCTTCTTGAACAGTATCAGTGCTGGATTCTTCATCAGTCATCACTTCATCTACCACCTTCGCCTCAGTAAATAAACCATCGGCATGCTTTCCTTTTGGGCGATCCCCCAACAATTCTCGCAACTCTTGGTGATTAAGTACTTCTCTGTCCAAAAGCGTTGTAGCAAGTGTTTCAAGCTGCTCTCGATGCTTGTTGAGCAAATCAATTGTTCGATCAAAGTTCTTTTTAATAATGGCCTGAACAGCATCATCAATTCGATTGGACGTGTCAGGAGAATACTTACGATTGAACCCATAGCTATTTTCAGGATTACTTGAATCTCGTAAAGAAATATATCCTAATTCTTCACTCATTCCATATTCTGCCACCATGGCATAGGCCATATTAGTAATCCGCTCCAAATCATTCTGTGCTCCAGTAGATATTTTTCCGAAAACAATATGTTCTGCAATTCTACCGCCTAACAATGCACAAATCTTGTCATTCAATTCTTCGGTTGTCATAAGGAAGCGATCCTCTAAAGGGGTCTGAAGCGTGTAACCTAAAGCCGCCAGCCCTCTAGGCACGATACTTACTTTCAACACTGGGTCCGTATACTCCAAGAACCATCCAACTACGGCATGACCAGCTTCGTGATAGGCTACAATTTTACGCTCTTCAGGGCTAATAAGTTTATTCTTTCGCTCTAAGCCTGCAATTACCTTTTCAATGGAATCTTGAAAATCAACCATTTCAACCGCTTTTTTCCCCCTTCTAGCAGCAATCAAAGCAGCTTCATTACATAAATTAGCCAATTCGGCGCCTGCAAAACCTGGGGTTTGAGAAGCAAGTACCCTCAAATCAATACTGCTGGAGAGTTTTAGTTTCTTAACATGAACTTTCAAAACTTCCACTCGCCCATTTAAATCTGGCTTATCAATTAATATTTGGCGATCAAATCTTCCTGGCCTTAAAAGTGCGGAATCCAAAATATCAGGACGATTGGTGGCGGCCATTAATATGACACCTTTATCAGAATTAAAGCCATCCATTTCACTTAATAACTGATTGAGGGTATTCTCTCGTTCATCATTAGAACCCATTGCCATTCCTTTACCTCTAGAACGACCTATCGAATCAATCTCATCAATAAATACTATACATGGAGCTTTTTCTTTGGCCTGTTTGAATAAGTCTCTGACCCGTGCGGCCCCAACACCAACAAACATTTCGACAAAATCAGAGCCACTAAGACTAAAAAATGGAACGCTTGCCTCTCCTGCCGTGGCTTTTGCTAACAGGGTTTTACCCGTACCGGGAGGGCCTACCAGCAAGACACCTTTTGGTAAAACTCCTCCAAGTTTGGTGAATCTTTGTGGATTTTTAAGAAAATCTACAACCTCTTCTACTTCTGCTTTTGCCTCATCGAGTCCAGCAACATCTTTAAACGTAACTTTTGTCTCCGTCTGTTGATCGTATAACGAAGCTTTATTTTTACCAATATTCAAAACCTGTTGTCCTGGATTCATTCTCCGGAAAATGAAGACCCAAAACCCTACCGCTAGACCAATCATAACAAGCCACATGAATACACCACTAAACCATTCTTCTTCTATACGCACTTCATATTCAACTCCGTATTCATCTAGAATGGGCCTAATTTCGTCGTTAGGAAAAATAGTCGTTACAAAGGTCTTGTATTCTTCTGTGAGGGTTGTTGGTAAATTAAGTGGGCTATTATCCTGTTCTGGTGGACTGACTACACCATCTGTTATTGCGCTTTCACTGTATCTACCATACACATTTACCTGATTCTTTATGACAATTTCTTCTACATACCCCTTCTTTACTTGGTCTAAAAACTCGCTGTATTTTATACCATTACTGGGTTCAGGATTCAGGAATAAAAACTGAATCACAATCAAGAACATGATGATAACTAGGAACCCCCAAGTTGGAAATTTTGGGTTTGCACCATTTTTATTATTCAGGGGTGACTTCAGTGGGTTTTTTGATGAGGGCTTCTTCTCGGCCATTAATTGGATTATTTAAATAAAATGAACATTACTAATCATTCTTTAACATTATTGGCAAAAAATGTGCCAATAGGTAATACCTGACAAAAGGTATACTATGCCTTCATGTCATCAAAACTTAAGACATCGCCTTCAGCAGTTTGTATTACTAACGAAGTTTCTGAATCAGTCATTCGACCAATGACCGTAAAATCTTTAAAAATGTGAAATAGTCGATCGGCATCTTGTTCTGTTAGTGTAAAAAGTAGTTCGGCGTCTTCACCTCCAAAATAGGCATACTTATCTACATCTTCTTCCATCTCATCAGCTACTTGACGTGTTTCTACTGCAATAGGTAAAGTAGCCTGGTAGATATGTGCACCTAAACCACAATCATCACACAAACTAGCTATCTCATTTAAAACACCGCCATTGAGATGCCTAATAACGGATGGAATTATATTCTCTTTTTTAAACAACTCAACGATATCTTTGCGAGATTTTGGCAATAATTGACGCTGTACTACATAGCTGTAATCACCTAAATCTGGCTGAAAGTTGCCTTCGCCCTGCTCTTGCCAGTATTTTTTTTCTCTCATCAATATTCGTAAACCTGCTATTGCTGCACCAACGTCTCCTGATATACAAATTGCGTCACCTGATTTAACCTGTTCAGTTTTTTTTGTGATTGGTTTATCAGTGGCACAAAGACCATACGCACTTATGATTATTCGTTGAGCATTACTCTGAACATTTTTTTCCGCCAACCCACATCCATTATCTTTACAACCTTGATCTAAACCTGCCACCAAAGACTCCACCATTTCAACGGATACTCTGTTGGGAATAGATAGGTTACAACCAATACTTAGCACTTGTCCCATTTGTGTGTAAAATTCATTACATAATAGGCTAATAGCTTTAAACCCAAGATGCTCAAATGGTGTGTAGGTTATGTCGAAATGAATCCCTTCAACTAAGGTAATGCTATGCTGAAAAAGCCGGTGATTTGAGTCAAAATGTGCATGTAGTGACTCAATTGAATGAGAGTTCTCCCCATACACAGAGGGATCACCTATATAGGTTGCAAGCCTTTCATTAAGTTTTTTAGTGCCTATTTCAGAGATTGGAGTGAATTCCATCGTATTGTTTGAATATAAAAAAAGGCAACCACGCCTAGCATGGATGCCTTATAACTAATCTATGCTTTAAGGATTAATCAGCCTCACGCTTGGTTGAGTAATTTATCCTAAAGGTACCAGCCTGTTGTAATTCTTTCTGAACATCGGTCAAAAGTCCAAACTCGGAGTTTTGATCTACACGTAATGAAACAATTAATTTTGGCTCTTCAATTAATTTATCATACATAATGTTACGGATAGCACCAATATCATCAACTATCGCGTCATCAATCTGGACCTTGTCGTCACCTAGTTGATTACCAGGGAGTCGCTCTGGACCCATATAGATGTATGAAACTAATCGTTTTTGCTCAATTTTTTCAATGTTACTGGCCTGCGTCAAGTCTAGTTTTACTTTCAAGGTGACTTCACGAAGTACCGTAGTTACCATGAAGAAAAAGAGCAACATGAATACCACATCAGGCATGGCAGATGTCGGAATTTCTTGCTTACTACCTGCTTGCTTTTTCTTAAAATGTGCCATAGTTAACTATCCGGTTCAGCGATTGAAATTTTCTTAGGATACATATCTTGTATTTGATTTTGTTGGGGGCTGTCATCAGCGAGAGCATCATAAGGCACCCCATAGTTAGATCTAGAAGCAGCATCTCTTAGATCTTTGTAGGCACCCATTACCTCATCCAACATATCAATATAAATAGAGTATGGAGTTTCTCTCTGAGTTTTCAATGAGACAATTGCTGCATCGGGTGATACCGCTAGTTCTTCATTATCCTCAGGATTGTCGATGAACTCGATAAGCTTTGTTCGTACCTCTGTAATAGGTACGGGCTCTTCATCCATCAACACCAGACCCTGTGCATTTACAAGTATCTTCATCAGGTTACGTTCGCGAATGGGTGGTGGTTCCTGCTCAGGATCCAAAGGTGGTGGTAACACCATACCTATACCCGTATCTACGTTGATAGTAGTCGTAACCAAGAAGAAAATGAGCAGAAGGAAGGCAATATCAGCCATGGATGATCCATTGATCTCGGCTCCTTCTCTTTTTTTCTTTTTAAGCATCATGGTCGTGACTCCTTAGAATTTGAATGTTCCACGTAAACCGGTGAATGCAATAGAGACAACCATGATGGCCATCATTCCCATTGTAGTCATAACTCCTGCTTTTGTTACATCATTGAGAGCTAAAAAAGAAACAGCAAATATGATGATTGGTGTAGAAATCAATGCAATTCGTTTAAAGTCTTGTTTACCTTGAACAAGACCTTTAATACCCGATACAATCATTGATAAAATACCCAGACCCATCAAAACAAACGTTCCAATTACAGCTATTTGTACAATAAGTCCACTAGTCATAATGACCTCCTGTTGTTTTGGATTGGGTATTAGTCTTCAGATTCAGTTGTTTCGGTAACAGGAATCAAAGGCTTCCCTTCCTGAAGTAGAATGATCGAATCAATTAGAGTGATAGAACTCTCTTCCATTTCAGCAATTAACCGGTCAATTTTAGACACACAATAGTTGTATCCAATTTGCAGAATAATACCGGCAATAAGACCACCAGCCGTAGTTAATAGAGCTGTTTTAATACCACCAGCTACAATACTTGGAGAAATATCAGATGCAGCTTCAATATCATCGAATGCTTCGATCATACCTACTACCGTTCCAAGGAATCCAAATAATGGGGCAATTGCAATAAATAGGGACAACCAAACCAAACCTCTTTCTAAGAAGCTCATTTCGATTGAACCATAGGCAGCTATTGCTTTTTCAGCAGCATCGATACCCTCATGAGAGCGCATAAGTCCTGCTTGAAAAACTGAAGCAACGGGACCACGAGTTTGAGAGCATAGCTCTTCGGCAGCTTCAATGCCCCCTTCTTGCAATGCTTCTTGTACACTCACGATGAATTTGCGGGTGTTAATATCTGCTAGGTTAAGGGTAATAATTCGCTCGAGAAAAATGGCTAGACCCGCAATTAGCGTAATGAGTACTGGCCACATCCATCCTCCATCATTACCTTCGTTAAATTTTTCAACGATGAGATTGAAGAAGCCCTCCTCTACTGGGGCTTGAAGTAAAAAGAGAGCAATCGACGATGTCATGTTCACTCCGATTATAGTTTATTGTTTAACAGTAAAATTGAGTCAAAAGAATAACCCAAATTCGATTAAATGTCAAAGCTTTAGATGTTTAAAAATCATTACTCTTAAGTCATTAAAAAATTTAGAGACCAACTCGTTATTTGGGATAAAATGGTGAATAAAATTAAAACAATGCACTCACTTTAAGTTGCAATGTGTGAATACCAGACCCAATGTGTGAGGTCCGGCCATAGTAATCGAATTGTAACTCTAACCAATCATTCCATCTGTAGGTACTGTTAATTTGCCATTTAGCTGTTCTACCAAAACCCATACCGTCGGTTAATCGATACTCTGTATATGGACTCAGCAAATCATTACTGATTACTTCCTGAATGGCTACTTGTAGATTTGCCTGAATGCCATTAGGAATAAAAAGTTTGTGATTCATACTCAATTGCCATTGATCTAATGAAAAATCAGAAAACCCCTCTGATGTTTTGTCAGGACCCAAATACTCAGAGGCATAATCAGAATCACTATCTAACGTTTTAATGAAGCCACTTATCTCAATATTCCAAGATCTACTGTAACGATAATCTAGACTTGGTTGAAATTGCCTCATGGACCATGCATAATTTTTATCAACAAGCTTATCAGAGTACTCTAGACTATGTGTGTTTATCATCACCATTTGACTTTTCAGTTGACTATTCCATCGATAAGACATACTCGACTGTAATGATTGTTGTGCATGGATCAGGTATTCAATATTTCGCTCATGGTTTGTTTGCATCTTAATCCACTCAACACCCCCTTCAAAACCTGTTAAATTTGGCATAAATCGTAAATGATAGCGTACATCCTTACCTCCATTAACACTTAGCCCCTGCTCAAACAGGGTTGATTTATCTAATGCCAAGATATTTTTCAAGGAGTTACTTTTGTTTTCATCACGAAGTAATACGTTTAACTGTACTTTAAGCGCTCCCAATAAAGGTCTCATTTTTTTTATACGTTCAAATGGCTCCCATTCATAATCAAATGAAGTCCTTAGTTGAACCATAGGCTCATAGTTATTCCCAGGCAATAATCTTCTGATGTAGCTTCCCTCATTTGGACTTAGTTCAGGATAAAATTCAATGACTTGTTGAATGCGATCCTCATTATCATCGATCCAAACAAACTGTCCAAGCTCAGGGCCTACATAAACAAAAACTTCTCTAAAAGAACTACGCTGCTTCGAAAACGCCTCATAATCCCAATTCACTCGACCTAGACGATCAACAGCTCCCCATGAAATTCGTGAGTCCAATAAAAGGGACTGCTCTTCTAATGTACCCGTCTCTTGTCCTGAGATTTCGTTAATCTTCCTATTCCTAATGTGAAACCATTGATTACCCGTAAAACCATGATCGGTCATCCAAGATAATTGATATCTTTGTTCAAGTATGCTGTAGCTAGGCGCCCAACTTCCCTCAAAGGCTTGCTCTTCCTGCCTCAGCATTAGGGTCATACCCCAGCTCCAATGATCATAATCGGCATTAAGCCCAGGACCTAAACTCCAAAAGCGGAGACTTGTCTGATCTAAGCTATCTGTACCGGTTGGTTTCCTTAGCTTTTCCTCTTGTTCAAAATATAGTCCAAACGAATAATTTTTAAATGTTGAAGCGACCGATGTTTCCCTTAACCCAAGCTTCAGATTAGCATGTTGACGCAACCAATATCCCTGAGTGGTTAAAGATGTTGTTCTTCGTACAAAATCCTGATTATACCGAAACTCCAAGGGAGTACTTTCCTTCGATTGATAGGCAAAGAACTGCCTTAATCGACCTTCAGTTCCAGCCTCTAAAGTAGACACCCCTAACTCAAATAAATGATCACTTTTCTTCCATCGCCAATCTCCATTCAATAAACGTTGTTCATTACTTATAAGATCCAAATCATAATCCCGCACATACTCAACCTCTTGAATTCGCTCAGAAGGTTCATAGCTCTCATCAATAGTACGTATACTAGCACGCATGGTCGACTGATCTGCATTTCCTAGAGCATAATCCCATTGAATGGCAGCTTCATAGGCCATCCCTATCTTTGATCCATTATTGGCTTTTGAAAACCGATTGTATTGATAATCACTCACCGACCAATCGGTCATGATTTTCAAATCAGGTGACCAATGATAAGAGCCCCTGGCAGATAAAATTTGATGTTGAATAGGAGCTTTCAAGGGCTCTTTTGATGTGTAAGCTCCATTGTTAGGCCCCACCCAACGATAAATGGGTTGATTGAGACTGCCTTCAACAAGTTCATAATCCCCTAGTTTGGGTCCGAGGTAATTAAAATTAACTCTGTAAAGTTGTCCATCAGGTGTATTTGAGTTACTACTGTGCTCGTATATAGTAAACTCGATACCTGCAACCAGAGTATCTTTTTTTGTATAAGCCAAAGCAACATCTGAAATATCTTCCCATAACCTTCCAGAATCAGAATATAAATCTGTAGGATTATTGGTGTTTTGTAGCAACTGAATTGCTTCATCGGATAATAGTTGCTGGGCTACTAACCCATCGTTATCCGCTTCCCGACTATACATAGTGTGGAATGAAAACTTTTTATCTTTGGATACAATGCCACCCTCAGATGCAACCAAACTTCTGTTGTAGGCTTGTTCTATAAATTCAAATTCAACAAATAGGCGGGTTTCCTGCCGTATTAATTGTTGTTTGGTGAAGGTTATTTCACCTAAGGAATAATCAATTACATAATCAAAATCGGCACCTCTTTTGAGTAGTTGACCATTTAGATACACTTTTTCAGTCCCGGCCAAAATAACCGAATACATGCTCCTATTTTCTCCACCCAACCGATACGGACCCTGAACCCCCTCAAGAGCAACAAGTTGTTCATTAACATACTCTCCTCTGGTGGTAGATAACATTCCTTTTAGCGTGCCTTTCACCTCATCGGAATTGTTCATCTGCCTTTCAAAATATCCCCCTCTGATTCTCCTTTCCAATCGATGAAATTCATGATTTTCAAATAGTACATCTACATCTCCCATTTCAAGAGTATATTTTGGGTTTTGGACTTGTATAAGTACCTGATCAAATTCACGTATGGTTTGAGTAGATCCATCGGGTTGAAAGGGAATGTTTCGGTCGGTAAGGACTGCACTTAAGGTAGTATACTCACTGATATTCCCTCGCAATCTAATATCTAAGCCGCTTTCTAAACTTGCCTCCTGGTTGGTACCCGAAATAATCCCCCTTGTTATTCGACCCGATTGATTGAGCTCAAATTCACGTTCTGAAAGAGATATACCTTTGGTAATAACAGAATCATTAAAGCTTGGTTCAAATACACCTTGCACATAGATAAATCGGACATCAATGGAATCTTCATATTCGTTATGATACTCATTACGAATCCGCCAAGCGCCTGAATTAGGATTCCATAACCAGTGATCCGAACTAATAGCTCGCCACTCATTTTGATCCAAAACAGCAACATTCAAGCGACTCACTACACGGCCTAAGGTAATGCTTATGGTATCGGATACGATGAAATCATATACCAAAAGGGTATCGGAATATATAGTAGGATAACTAGTATCTGCGCCGATGTCATCAGGAGTATTACCCCATGCTAAAGACACGTGAAAGAAGACACCCATCAGAATGCTTAGTAATAAATAACCGCTAAACAGTTTTTTCATATCCGCTACTTAATACGCAATAGATCAATATAAACAGTAGCGTTGTATTCCCTAATTAACTCCTCTAAAGCTATTCAAACCATAATCCAAAAATTGGACAAATTTTTCTTCACTAATAAAACCAAGTTCTTGGGTGATTACCATCTCAGATGAGGGATCTAGAATTACATAAGTTGGAAGTGCTACATTGCCTGTGAGTCGGAACTGTAGTTGTTGATTTTTTTGGGCGTCTGTGCCTCCATCCGTATAAAGTTTTAATTTTTTCATCTGATTAAACCTTTGTTGAACGGTAGCCAATGGAAATACATTTGATTCCATTGCCCGACAGTTTGTACAGGTATAACCGGTAAAATCAATAAAAATAGGTACGCTTTCTAAACGGGCTTCATCTAAAGCTTGTTCATAATCATCAAGCCATCCAGCATCCGCATCAACATTCGAAGTAGTGCCTTGAATTGCTGATAATGTGCTAACAATACTCACATCGGTGGCTTGTTTAGGAGGTAACCATGCGTCCCATATGCCTAGAGATGAACCCATTAAACCAGGTAACAAGTAGATACTAAACATTAAAAACGGAATACTTAGAAGTAATCTGCCTGTTCCTATGTATTCGGGTTTTTGTTCATTTTTCAATGTAATGAATCCCAAAATATAGAATGCAGCTATCATAAATAGGGCTATCCAAAATGCAATGGCAAATGGCCGACTAATCCAAGCCCAACCTAAAACCAAATCAACATTTGACAGAAATTTGATGGCAGCCGCTAATTCAATAAAGCCGAGTAATACCTTAACCATATTCATCCAACTACCACTTTTTGGCAATGAATTTAAAAGGTTGGGGAACATGGCAAACAATACAAAAGGGCTGGCAAAAGCAGCTGAAAACCCAAGCATTCCAATGATTGGGTAAAACCAATCACCACCTGTAGTTGCTGCAAAAACAGCACCTACAAAAGGTGCGGTACAAGAAAAAGAAACTGCACTTATCGTCATGGCCATAAAAAAGATGCCAAGCAAACCTGAACTCTCATTACTTTTCTGATTCAAAAAATTAGTTAGCTGATAGGGCAACTGTAGTTCATACATACCCAGTAAACTAAGCGCAAAAGCAATCAACACCCCGGCAATAAAAAAGTTCACAAAAGGATTGGACGCAAAATTTTGTGCTCCAGAAACGCCAACCACAGCAGCAAGTACCATTCCAATAAGTGTGAAAGTAAGTACTATGGCAACACCAAATAGTAAGGCACTACCAACACCCGCCTTCGCCCCCTCTTGTTTAGCGAAATAAGAAACCGTAAGCGGAATCATGGGGAAAACACAAGGGGTAAGTAAAGCGGCAAAACCCGCCAATAAAGCTATCCACAAAAATGAAAAAATACCTGAATCGGAAAAATTAGTGGTTTTAGTAGACAGCGTACTTCCATCGGCACTAGCAGGGTTACGTGTGGTTTCGGGTATAGGATTTTTAGATACCCCATCCACAAAAACAGTTACTATTATGGATTTGGATGTAGGTGGTAAACAAACACGGTCATCACAAACTTGATAAAACGCTTCAATATCAAGTATTTGTGTGCCACTTTTTGACGTATAAATGGAAACAGGAACCTCAAATTCAGCAAAGCTACTATGCCATCCCAATTCCGTTTCAAAATTTGGATCAAATTCAATCTCCGCAGCACTCTCGCGTACGTCTGATGATAGAAGGAAATTGGTCGAATTCGCTGAAAATTTTGTTGGAAAAGGTCCTGCATCTGGAGCATTTAAAACCGAATATAAATGCCAATCTCCTTCTATAACTGCACTAATCTCAATAATAAATTCATCACCTGCCAATACGGTGTCTGGGGATGAGGTAACTCTAAATTCAACAGGGTCGGGTATTTGAGCCGTAACTGATGAAACGGTACACAATGAAGCAAGTATGCTTACTAACAGTAATAGGATATTTCGAATCATTGACTTGAAACGTTTTAAAGGCCTAATAAAAGATGATGTCAAAACCATAGAAGTACCAAAAGACACCAAAAAAAAAGCCACATTCATAATAGAATGTGGCAATAACAAAATAACTAATAAGTAATTAAAAACCGTTCCAATTAATCGGCCTTTACCACCCAAAATTTAAGTTGTGGTTTTAACTCCCCAACCAAATGCACTGTTGCAGTATATTCACCTAAAACTTTCACATCGGTGTCGATTGTAATTGTTCTGCGATCTAACTGAATTCCTTTATCTTCAAGTGCTTCTGCAATCTGTACGTTGGTAACTGTACCGTGTATTTTATCATCTTCACCTGTAGTAACGGCAATGGTAACAGGATTTGATTCAATTTTCTGAGCCAGTTCTTTTGCTTCTTTAACGTTCAATTCCGCTTTTTTAGCGGCACGTTTTTGCATTAATTCTAACTCGGCAATTGTTCCTTTAGTTGCAAGAACGGCTTTCCCTTGCGGTATTAAAAAATTTCTTCCGTAACCGTCCTTAACTGTTACTAGTTCACCTGATTCACCAAGCTTTTCAACATCTTGCGTTAATATAACTTTCATATCAATCGTGTTTTATTATCGTAGGTTTTCAGCAACGTATGGCATGAGTCCTAAAAATCGGGCTCTTTTGATTGCTGTTGTTAATTGTCGTTGATGCTTTGCACTAGTTCCAGTAACGCGTCTAGGTAAAATTTTACCTTGATCATTAGTAAATCTTTGCAAGGTCTCTACATCTTTGTAATCGATGTATTCTAGTCCGGCTTCTGTGAATTTACACTGCTTAACCTTACGGACACTTTTTTTGGGGTGGGATGGATTCTTAATCATATCTCAATTCCTTTTAAACTTTGTGGTTATTCGTCGTCACTATCATCATCTTCATCCACAATAGGGAAGACTTCAGGTACCGCGTTCTTTTTAATCAAGTCTCTATGACGCAACATCTTTGCATCATATTTCAAGGTTAGATAACGCATGATATCGTCATCAATACGCATGTTACGCTCAACGGGACTAATGGTAGTTGCCGGTGCCGTAAAGTACATGTTAACGTAATATCCACTCTGCTTTTTGTCCATTTCGTAGGCAAATTTGCGGAGTCCCCACTCTTCAACTTCTTCTATGGTTCCACCATTAGAAGTTATCAAGTTGTTGATTTTTTCAACAACCGCTGGGTATTGATCGTCCTCTAAAGTAGGACGTATTATGTAGGTTAATTCGTAGGATGAATTCATAAGGTTTACTTTGGATGTTTTCAATTTGGAAAACAGTCATCTTAAATACGTAAAGTGATTTAGATAACAGAACAGTAAATATAAACTTTTTTAAAACTAAAACCCATTCATAATTTCATCTAATTCCATTTTCTAACCTTCCTCGCTCGCTATTACAATACCTTCTATTAACTCGGCTAATTTTACATCAAGCTGAGTTAATTGGTTTCCCACATCATGGGTCGTCAATTGGATCTGGACCAAACAATAGGAATTGGTAATCCTGGGATGATGCTGCACATGTTCGGCACAAAAACCAACCTGTACAATAAACGCCATTGCCTGAGAAAATTTTTCAAATTCCCATGTTCTTTGCATCGAATGAGCATTTATTTCCCACCTCGGAAACCGCTTTTGCACTTTTTTTATCTCTTCTTGTGTACATATTTTTAACATTTTTTAAGTAATTAAATGTTTTACCGATAATATTTTCAGATCAATTGTTTACTATAGGGTAATAGAAAATAAATTTTTTTTATTCATCTTTCAGAGAGAAATAGGTCTTATGAAATAAGTTAGCAGAGCTTATTCATAAGACGTTGTTTCGTTTTAACGATGACGTTGTACAAATGACATGTTAAACCCCAAACATAAAGGTACTAAACCCATGAAGTTATTTACGCCGCTAATTACAAGAGGATTCTTCTTAGGCATATTGTTGTTTTTTGCACCTACTATTAGTCTGTTTGCTGCAGATAGTAGCCATGGTATTAATGGTGGAGGACTTGGACTATTGTGGACACTTCCATTTGCAGGAATTTTACTTTCTATAGCCATTTTACCCCTAATTAATGAACATTGGTGGCACTATAATTTTGGGAAAGTTTCAGCATTTTGGGCCTTACTATTACTCATACCCATGATTATAAGTTTTGGGTTTTCTGCCACACTTTATGAAGTTTTACATGCCTATTTGCTTGAATACATACCCTTTATCATATTACTTCTGGCACTGTTCACCATCTCTGGTGGTGTTCGAATAAAAGGCTCCTTCCAAGGGAGCCCTATGGTAAACACCCTTATTTTAGTCATAGGAACATTATTAGCGAGTTGGATGGGGACAACGGGTGCTGCTATGCTTTTGATTCGACCACTTTTACGCGCTAATGAATGGAGAAGTACTAAAAAGCATGTGGTCATATTTTTCATATTTTTAGTTGCAAATGTTGGCGGTTCATTAACCCCACTAGGTGATCCTCCACTATTTTTAGGATTTTTACAAGGTGTTGGCTTCTTCTGGACGACCACTCATTTATTCTTTGAAATGCTTTTTGTAGTCGTTGTACTTTTAATACTGTTCTACTTCTTAGATAGTCACTATTACAAAAAAGAAACCAACACGCCAACAAATGATGAAAAAGAAGCGTTTGGAATCGAAGGAGGTATCAACTTAGTACTCATACTAGGCGTGGTAGGAGCTGTCTTGTTTTCTGGTGTTGTTTCGTTAGGCACTCTTGATATCTATCACGTTACTGTTGATTATGAAAACCTAATTCGAGATATCACAATACTTTTGCTGACCTATCTGAGCCTTAAAATCACCACTCAGGAAAATCGTAAGGCAAATGGTTTTAACTGGTTTCCGATCGAAGAAGTTGGGAAATTATTTGCGGGTATTTTTATTACCATCATAGCTCCGATATCAATGCTCAAAGCTGCCAATGTAGGAGAAGGCGCACTAACATTCATTAATAATGCCGTATTTGATAGCAACGGAGAACCTATTAATCACATGTTTTTCTGGATTACTGGTTTGCTATCTGCCTTCTTAGACAACGCCCCTACCTACTTGGTTTTCTTTAATGCTGCTGGTGGCGATGCTCAGATTCTGATGACCGAAATGAGTCATACCTTAATGGCCATATCATCGGGCGCCGTATTTTTTGGTGCTTTAAGTTATATTGGTAATGCCCCTAATTTCATGGTTAAGTCAATTGCAGAACAAAGCGGCGTAAAAATGCCGAGTTTCGGTGGTTACTTAGTTTGGGCATCTGTTATTTTATTACCCATATATTTACTTGTCACCTTCTTATTCATTTAATCATACCAGATCAAAAAAACACCTTATCCTAAGGTGGTTAACAGATTTATTTTTTAAGGCATGCATGGCATTTTTTATGGTCATCATGCCTTTTAAACAAGCCAGTGGGCAAGAGTCAAAACCTGTAAGTGATTCAAGCTCCGTTGCCTTTCTACCTGCCGCTTCTTATACCACTGACGTTGGTTTTGCCATCGGTGGTATCTTTAATCGTATCACCTATGGAACCACTATCCCATTCGAACAAAACATAGCGTTAACTGCTCTTTTGTCCACAAAAGGTTTGGTAGGATTTAATCTATTCCTTGATCAACCTACCATCTTTCGTGAAGACGACCGCTTAACGCTTAATTTTGTTACCAACCGCTTTCTTGAAGATCAATATTATGGTATCTACAATCGGGCTGTTTTGGACTTGAGTCAACAGAATCGCCAATACTTATATCAATCCTTTACCTTTAAAATAAATATTGAATACCTCTTCTCTCTAAAAGAATGGCTTAGCCCGTCAGGTAGTCGGCATACATTTAAACGAAGTCCGACACAGATAAAAAGTCATGATTCAAACCAAGCTAATGTCCAGTGGATACAGAGTATAGACTATCACTATAAAACACCGTGGGGCAATGATACTACGAGCTATCTTATGAGAGATAAACCAGTAGGTATTCAAGGCTCGGAAGGATTATGGTTGGGGCTTGGAGGTATAGTAGATGCACGTAATCATGAATTCTACCCAACTCGAGGTTGGTATAGTAAACTCCTATTGAAATCAACTACTCCCATTATCAGCTCACCCAATTACACCCAACAATTACTAACTAGTGAGTGGAGATTCTACCGTTCATTTCATCTGTTTTGGGACGTTGTCTTTGCACAACGATTGTATTATGAATGGAGCTCTAGTCACGATGAACTACCCTATTGGGCCTATCCTGAATTAGGAGGAGAAGATTATCTTCGGGGGTTTGCAACCTATCGCTTTCTTTCGAATCAAGTCATGGCTAGCAATACTGAGCTAAGGACCTGGTTGTTTGATTTCCGTGACTCAGGAATACGACTAGGAGGTACCTTATTTGCCGATATTGGCTCGTTTTCTCATTCATCATTTTCGTCTAATGAATGGGAGGACAACCTAAGATATACTTTTGGCCTTGGAGGTTTAGCATCGTTTTTCTCACCGGATTTCATATTGAGGGCAGATATGGGATTTTCGGAGGAAGGATTTGGCATCTACTTTTCAACAGGTATTCTGTTTTAAACGGAACAATCCATACTAGATACTAATGAACGAAAGCCATTCACCTTACCGTCAGCTAGTTAACCCATTGACGAATCTACCAAAAAAGTACGAAGCCCAATAAGCCAAGCGCCCAGCAATAGAAGGCAAATAGATAAAAGCCACTCTTCTTAAGTATCAAGATCAAGTATTTCAGGGCAAAAAAACCGGAAATAGCTGAACTAATAAAACCCATCAAAAGTAACTGTATTTGAGCATCAGCAACCCCTAATTCAAAGAGTTCAATCATTTGTAGTAACATAGCCCCCCCTATCACAGGAATAACCATAATGAAAGAGAAATTCGCTGCCGTATCACGATCAACACCTAACCATAATGCGGTGGTTATGGTTGAACCTGAGCGACTAATACCCGGGATCATTGCAAAGGCTTGGGCAAGTCCAATGAAGAAGCTCTTTTTTACGCCTAAGTTTCCGAAATTTGCATTTTGATGGTCAATTCCATCCACAGTCATCACGTTGGTTTGGGTGAACTTGGTGGAAAATAAGAGTACCCCCGTAACGAGCAACATTGCGCTTACTAGCACAGGATTACTAAATATGGATTCAACTTGATCCTTTAAAGTAAATCCAACTAAAAAGGCGGGTATCATACTTACCAGAACATATCCTAGAAACTGGACCTGTGGGCGATCCTTGTTAACCGATGGTTGCGCTAAAAAATTAACCCCTTCTTTGATGAGTTCAGAAAGCTCGCCTCGATAGTAGTACATAATACTCACTAGGGTTCCAAAATGAACCACCACTTCAAAGGTAATTCCAGTTTCTACATTGGAACCTAAAAACTGTTTGGCTAGGGCTAAATGACCAGAACTACTTATGGGTAAAAATTCCGTGATACCTTGTAAGACTCCTAAAATAAATGCTTCTATTAAATCCATTACTTATGTTTAGAATTTGAAAGTGTGTTAAATTACGCTTAAAAGAATAAAACCTAAAAAGAAATTAGCATGAGTGAATACGCGATTGATATGGCTGCCCTTGGGGAAAAAATTAAAGAGCATTCGGCATTTATTGACGATATCCGCGCAGAATTAGACAAGGTAGTCATTGGTCAAAAGTATATGATCGACCGCCTCATGGTTGGACTCCTCACAAATGGACACGTATTGCTAGAAGGAGTCCCAGGTTTAGCTAAAACGCTAACCATCTCTTCGCTTGCAACGGTCATTGATACGGATTTTCAACGAATACAATTCACCCCAGATCTTTTACCAGCCGATTTAATCGGGACGCTGATATACAATCAAAAAGAAGGTGATTTCTTTGTAAAGAAAGGTCCCATTTTTGCAAATATTATTCTAGCCGATGAAATAAATCGTTCTCCCGCAAAAGTCCAAAGCGCGCTACTAGAAGCCATGCAAGAAAAGCAGGTAACTATTGGGGAAGAGAGTTTTAAACTTCAGGAACCCTTTTTAGTTCTAGCTACTCAGAATCCTGTTGAACAAGAAGGGACCTACCCTTTGCCAGAGGCTCAGGTCGATCGGTTCATGCTTAAACTGAAGGTGGATTATCCTAGCCCTTCAGAGGAACTTGAAATCATGAGAAGAATGGCAAAAACAGGACCAAAAACTACCCTAGAAAAGGTCGTAAGTCCGCAAACCATTTTACAAGCCAGAGAAGTAGTGAATCAAATTTATATGGATGAAAAGGTCGAAAAATACATTGTTGACCTGGTATTTGCTACCCGAAAACCAGCCGATTATGGCATACAGGAATTAGAGGAACTCATAAGTTTTGGTGCATCACCTCGAGCGACCATCAATCTGAATTTAGCGGCACGGGCACAAGCATTCATGGAACATCGCGCCTACGTTACACCAGAAGATGTGCGAACCATAGCCATGGATGTTTTTAGACATCGCTTAATTCCTACCTTTGAGGCTGAAGCGGAGGAGATAGGTGCCGAACAACTTGTAGAAATGGTGATGAACAATATACAAGTACCCTAGCCTTCTACTCAATTTTCTATTCAAAAAAAAAAGCCCCAGCTTATGCATGGGGCTTTTTACTTATAAAGAAACCAGCGGAATTACTCCTCTTCAGAAGTCTCCTCTGCCTGAGCTTTTTCTTCCACTTCCATTTTCTCTTTTAGTTCAGCTAAACCTGACATCTCACCAAGAGTGGGTGCACCTGTTTCTAAATTAGCTGACTCATCTGCTTTTTTCTTCGCAGCTTTTGCTTTCTTTTGGTCACCATCTAACTGACTAAGTTCAATGTTTTTAGCTTGCTCGTCAAATTTGAAGATGAAAGCTTCCACCTCATCCCCTTCTTTGAATTCAGCAACTACTGACTTTGTCATATTCAAGAAAGCATCGGCTCCTTTTTCAAGAGCAACAAACACTCCTCGATCCGTGACTTTTACAACCTTCCCTTTCACCTCGGTTCCAGGGGTGTACTCTTTTGCATAGCTTTCCCAAGGATTTTCAGTTACTTGTTTGTGTCCTAAAGTAATTCTTCGGTTATCGAAGTCGACCCCTAAAATAGCCACTTCAATCTCCTGATCTTTTTTCACTACCTCGTTGGGGTGCTCAATTTTGTCTTCCCAACTCAAATCAGAAACGTGAATTAATCCATCAATACCTGGCTCTAGCTCCACAAATACACCAAAGTTGGTGAGGTTTCTAACGGTACCTTGATGTTTCGATCCAATGGGGAATCGCTCAAGTATATCCGCCCAAGGATCAGTAGTCAGTTGTTTGACACCAAGCGAAATTTTCTTCTCATCTTCGTTGATGTTCAATACAATACATTCTACAACATCATCTTTCTCGACTAGTTGAGATGGATGTTTGATGTGCTGAGTCCAAGACATTTCAGAGATGTGAATAAGACCTTCAACACCTTTTTCTAATTCGATGAAGGCACCATAATCAGCTATGGAAACCACACGACCTTGTACTTTCATACCTTCAGGATATTTTTCCTGAATTCCTTCCCACGGATGGGGCTGGAGTTGTTTCAACCCGAGAGAAACACGCTTGCTGCGCTCGTCAAAGTCGATTACAGCCACATTTAAGCGCTGATCTAGTTGAACAATTTCACTTGGATTGTCTACACGACCCCACGAAAGATCCGTGATATGAAGTAGACCATCTACCCCACCAAGATCGATGAACACCCCAAAGTCGGTGATGTTTTTAACCGCACCTTCAAGAACCTGACCAGACTCAATGGTTTCAAGAATTTGCTCGCGCTGTTCTTCTAGATCATTCTCGATAAGTGCTCGGTGAGAAACTACTACGTTTTCCGCAACCATGTTCAGTTTCACGACCTGAAACTCCATGGTTTTGTTTACATAGGCATCAAAATCGCGCACTGGGCGAACATCAATTTGAGAACCGGGTAAGAAAGCATCGATTCCGAACAAATCTACAACCATACCGCCTTTGATGCGACGCTTGATAAGTCCTTCAACCACTTCTCCACTGCTGTGAGAAGCTTCGATTTTTTCCCAGGCCTGAAGAATGTCGGCTTTGCGACGAGAAAGGATAAGTTGACCTTCTTTATCTTCGACACGATCTAAGAAAACATCAACTTCATCACCAGGTGCCATGTTCTCCAATTGCTTGCTGTTGAATTCATTCACAGCAACAATACCTTCCGATTTGAATCCAATATCGATGACTACATACTTATCATCAATGGAAATAATTCGTCCGGTTACAATTTCTTTTTCCTCAATTTCATTTAGGGTGTTTTCGTACATCCCCATGAGTTGATTATACTCATCTTCGGTATACTCATCGGATGGCTTCGCTAGTTGATCTAGGGTATATACTTCACCCTCTACTTCACCACTAAATACGTGTGCTAGAACAGATTCGGTTTCACCAGCTAGCGGATTTTCAATCGTTTCTTCTTCGTCGGTTTCCTCAACGGTCGCCTCAGCTACTTCTTCTACGGCTTCTGTGCTGGTTTCTTCAACTACTTCTGTAGTTTCTTCAATGGAGGTAGGCGTTTCATTTAATTCAGTTTCTTCAACTGATGTTTTGTTGTCTTCTGACATGGAAATATGTGTTAATGTTCATACCTCAAAGTCGACTTTCGACTCTGGGATAAGGTTATAGTTTATTCTGTTGGATAGTTGCTGTTACTCGTTCTGCAATGACATCCACTTGTTCGTGAAAACTGTAATTCGAGGTGTCGATCACTATGGCATCATCTGCCTGTTTCAAAGGATCTTTTTCTCGGGTTGAATCGGTTTTGTCTCGGTGCTGTAAATCGTCGTAGACTTCTTGGTATGAAATCTTGATTCCCTTGGCCAAAAGTTCTTGATGACGTCTTTGCGCTCGGGTTGAAGGGTGGGCAATCATAAAAAACTTTAGATCAGCATTCGGAAATACTGCTGTGCCCAAATCTCTCCCATCCGCGATATAAACATCGGACGAAATCACTTCGTCCATGAGTTTATTTACATAGTCTCGAACTTCAGCCATTGCAGCCACCGTGCTTACTTTTGCAGAGACTTCAGGGGTACGAATAATCTGAGTAAGTTCATGATTATTCACAAATACCTTGAATTCATCATCGAAGTAAAACGAAAACTGGGATGTATGCAGAGTTTCAAAGAACAAAGGAACTGATTGCTCACTTTTCAGAAAAAGGTAGGTTGCTGCTCTATAGAGTGCTCCTGAATCTAAATATTGTATCTTTAGTTTCTGAGCAACTGCACGAGCAGTAGAACTTTTTCCCGATCCAGCGGGGCCGTCAATTACCACTATCATAACAGAATAGCTAAATTACACCAATTTGAGTAATTATTCAATCTTTTATTGATTAGAAGAAAACTATCCCGTAATTTTGGTTTCTATCTTAAATCTATTCTAAACTCCATAATTAGGAATGGCTCAAAACAAATCAGCAATCAAACGCGATCGTCAGAATCAAAAGCGTAATGCGCACAACCGTGCAAGACGCTCTAAAATGCGTACGCTTACAAAGAACGTATTCGAGTCTTCAAATAAAGATGAAGCACTAAAAGCGTACAAAGAAGCGGTAGCCTACTTAGACAGAATGAGCACCAAGGGTGTTATTCATGCTAACAACGCTGCGCGCAAGAAGTCGCAATTGACTCGTCACATTAACGCACTTTAAAGAAACTGGCATGACCAAACCTAGCTCCAAGGCTCTTCTGGTGATATTGGATGGTTTTGGAATTGCTGAGGACAAGAAAGTTAGTGCTGTAGATTTAGCATCTACCCCCTTTTATGATTCTCTTCTGGCTCGTATGCCCCACACGCATTTATCGGCTAGTGGAGAAGATGTAGGACTTCCAGAAGGCCAATTCGGTAATTCCGAAGTTGGCCATCTTAATATTGGGGCTGGAAGAATTGTTTGGCAGGCTCTCTCACGTATCAATAAAGACATTAGAGACCGAAGTTTCTTTTCAAACACTGCTCTTTTGCTAAGCGTCGAGCATGCCAAGAAAACAGGCCGCCTACACATTATGGGTCTTTTCTCTGATGGCGGTGTTCATTCACATAACAATCATCTCTTTGCATTGTTAGAACTCGCTAAATCAGTAGGAATCTCAGAGGTATATGTTCATGCCTTTACCGATGGTCGAGATACCGCTCCTCATTCGGGACTAAATTACGTTCAACAATTTGAACATAAAGCTGCTGAAATTGGGGTTGGAAAATTAGTGAGTATCATCGGTCGGTACTATGCTATGGACCGAGATAATCGTTGGGAAAGGGTTCAAAAAGCCTATGAGCTCTTATGCCATGGTAAAGCTCCCTTCTCAGATTCGGCTTCTATGGCACTGGAGAACAGTTATGCCAAGGGGATAACCGATGAGTTTATAGATGCTACTCTGTTGGATACCAGAGCGGAAACTAGGATCCAATCTGGGGATACGGTAATATTCTATAATATCCGAGGAGACCGAGCCCGTGAAATTACACGAGCTCTCACAGAAGATCACTTTAGTGAATTCCCTACCAATGTCGAAAATCTTCATTACACCTGCTTCACCTCATACGATGCTACATTTGAGCAGGTTCACGTGGCCTATCCGCCTCAGGATTTAAAAAACACCTTAGGTGAATGGGTAAGTAAACAGGGTGGGCAACAGTTTCGAATTGCTGAGACGGAAAAATACCCTCATGTTACCTACTTCTTTAACGGGGGAATCGAAGAACCCAATCCCGGGGAGGTGCGGCATGTCATTCCCAGCCCAAAAGTGGCGACCTATGATCTTCAACCCGAAATGAGTGCACCCGAGGTGGCAAGTACCCTAGTAGACGCCCTCAAAGAAAATCGCTACGATTTGGTCATTCTAAACTTTGCCAATCCAGATATGGTTGGACATACCGGGGACATGGAAGCTGCCATTAAAGCCGTAGAGGCCGTTGAAAAAGCGTTACAACAGGTAATTGAAGCCGCTAATGAAGTGGGATATCGATCACTTATTATTGCCGATCATGGAAATGCCGATCAAATGATTAAACCCGATGGCAGCCCTCATACCGCCCATACCACCGCTCTTGTTCCCGCCATATTTGTAGGCTTAGATTCCTGCACACCTGAGCCAGGTAAATTAGCCGACGTTGCTCCAACCCTTCTAAAAATGATGGGTATGGAAACACCCGAAGAAATGACGGGTAAATCACTGTATTGACCGCTAAATTATTTGAATGTTCTTTCGTGCCCTTTTAGTAAAAGAAAGTTCAATTTTGAGTGCTTTTAGTTTGCATTTCGATAGCACCCCTGCTACATTCGTTTAGAACGATTTCAACGTATCTATCGTTGTTGTTTAGCAATCTTATGGTAGGTAGATGTAAAGCATAGGCTTTATTAGCAGCTATCATGTTAATTACACTATTTTTAGAAACTCACAGCATCAAAGGATATTCACATGGAGGGTAATTTTTCAAGCAAGGTTAGAGATGTTATTCAATTTAGTCGCGAAGAAGCATTACGACTAGGTCATGATTACATAGGCACGGAGCACCTTATTTTGGGCATTGTTCGTTTGGGAGATGGGGTAGCCGTTCGAATACTCAAAAACCTGGATTGTGACCTATTCAAACTGAAAAAAACCATAGAAGATACCGTACGTGGTACAGGTGGATCGGTCACCATTGGTAACATCCCTCTGACCAAACAAGCCGAAAAAGTACTACGCATTACCTATTTAGAAGCCAAACTCTACAAAAGTGATACCATAGGCACGGAACATCTTCTGCTTTCCCTTCTACGCGATGATGAAAATATCGCGGCTCAAATTTTGCAGCAATTCAACATTTCCTACGATGCGGTACGTGAAGAATTAGATCTTATTATCTCAGGAAAAACACGAGAAGATTATGACGCTCCTTCGGCGGTTGCCTCGGGTGAAGGTTCTTCTTCGGCCCCCAATACAGGTTCAACCCGAGAAAAGAAAAACGATAAGTCCAAAACTCCCGTTCTTGACAATTTTGGTCGGGATTTAACCCAACTTGCCGAAGAAGGAAAATTGGACCCTATTATTGGACGCGACAAGGAAATCGAACGAGTCGCACAAGTACTAAGTCGTCGAAAGAAAAACAATCCGGTACTCATTGGAGAGCCTGGAGTGGGTAAAACGGCCATTGCAGAAGGATTAGCCTCTCGTATACATGAACGTAAAGTTTCTCGAATTCTCTTCGACAAACGGGTGATCGCCCTAGATTTGGCAGCCTTAGTGGCAGGTACCAAATACCGAGGACAATTTGAAGAACGGATGAAAGCCGTAATGACCGAGCTTGAGAAAACAGATAATGTGATTCTGTTTATTGATGAACTCCACACCATTGTTGGCGCCGGTGGAGCCAGCGGGTCCTTAGACGCTTCTAATATGCTCAAACCAGCACTTGCCAGAGGTGAAGTTCAGGCGATAGGTGCAACTACCTTAAACGAGTATCGACAGTTTATTGAAAAAGATGGAGCTTTGGAGCGTAGGTTTCAAAAAATAATGGTGGACCCCACTACTCCAGAAGAAACGCTCGAGATTTTAAATCAAATTAAACCTAAGTACGAAAAACATCATAGTGTTCGCTACTCAGACGAAGCTTTAGAGGCTTGTGTTAAATTGACCGATCGATATGTTCCAGATCACTTTCTGCCCGACAAGGCTATTGACGCACTAGATGAGGCAGGTGCACGGGTGCACTTGGCAAATATCAATGTACCTCAACATATCATTGAACTCGAAGAAACCATTGAAAAAACAACTACTGAGAAAAACTCAATGGTGAAAAAGCAACGCTTTGAAGAAGCTGCTAGACTTCGGGATAAGGAAAAGCGACTTATAGAAGACTTAGAGGTTGCCCAGAGAGATTGGGAGAAAGAATCTGAGCAAATAGTATTCGATGTTAAAGATGAAGATGTGGCTTCCGTGATTGCCATGATGAGTGGTGTTCCTGTGAACAAGATCAGTCAGAATGAAGGCCACAAACTCCTAAACATGAAAGAGGAATTAAAGGGTAAGGTCATTGGACAAGATGAGGCCATTATAAAGCTGACCAAAGCCATTCAACGCACCCGTGCTGGATTGAAAGACCCTTCACGCCCTATTGGTTCTTTTGTATTCTTAGGCCCAACTGGCGTGGGTAAAACCGAATTGGCAAAAGTATTAGCCAAATATCTGTTCGATAAGGACGAGTCCTTAATTCGCATAGACATGAGTGAATACATGGAAAAATTCAGTGTATCACGTCTCATTGGGGCTCCTCCAGGTTATGTTGGATATGAGGAAGGTGGAGTGCTCACCGAAAAAGTGAGACGCAAACCCTACAGCGTGGTTTTGCTTGATGAAATTGAAAAAGCGCATCCCGATGTGTTTAACATCTTACTTCAGGTATTGGATGATGGAATCTTGACCGACAGCTTGGGTCGCAGAGTGGATTTTAGAAATACCATCATCATCATGACCTCTAACATTGGAGCACGTGATATTAAAAATATGGGTAAAGGAATTGGCTTTAGTGGCCAAGGTGAGAGTTCTTTTGATTACGCCAAAATGAAAACCACCATCCAAGATGCGCTTAAAAAAGTATTTAATCCAGAGTTTTTAAATCGTATAGACGATGTAATCACCTTCAAACCGCTAGAGAAAGAAGATATCTATCAAATTATAGATGTACTGAGTCAAGAACTCTTCAAGCGTATTCAAGAAGTGGGATATATTATCGTACTTACTAAAGGTGCCAAAGATTTTATTTCAGAGAAAGGCTTCGATCCTAAGTATGGCGCTCGACCTCTGAAGAGAGCTATACAACGCTACATTGAAGATCCATTAGCTGAAACCCTGTTAGAGGATAAAAAACCAGAAGGCTCGGTCATCAAAATCAAGCTAAACAAGTCTAGGGATGATTTAAGCTTTAGTTGGGTTAAACCAAAGGTTAAAAAGAAGTCTGGAGCTGCTGACTCTTCCAGTAAGGATACCAATCAGAACCCAACCAATTCTCATCCTGAAGACAATCCAGCGACGCCTACATCGGCAGAAGAAACCAAAAAAGTTTAGGTCTTAGCCAGGTAGTATTAACGTATCGTTAATGCTACGTCTAGGCCATGAAGGTTTGCCTGTGAACCAGATGAGATCAGATAAAGTGGCTCAAGTTGTGTGGCAAAATCTAATCTCATGGATGAACGGGATACCTTTCTGGCTTTTAAGTCGATCGTGTGCAATTCCAAATCCGTAAGCCGAAGAGTGTTTTCATTTATAAGACCTTGATCAACCTTTGTGTTGCTTGGTTTATTGGCCGTTATGATCGCTATTGAGGACTGTAAGGGCAGGTAATTGGCAACAACAATGGTATTTCCTCGAATCGATGAACTACCTAAACGCTCACCTGTTTTCATATCAAATACGGCTACTCGACCTCCCGAATAGAGGGTATGATACCGACCATTTTCACTAAACTGAATGCCTTCAACCGCCTGGTTGAACGACCATGTTGTGAGCTGATTGCCATAGCGATCAAAGATTATCACTTCATCTTCTGTATTCTCCCTAGCAGTTATAAGTCCAACAAAGGCCCCGTCGGAAGAAACCCTAACATCTCTGATCATTCGATCAGTACTAAAATAAAGCGAAATCGTGCGGAATGATTTGCTCATAATTTGTGCCGATGATCCAACAGAACCCTCAAAATTTATCTTAGGTACAAACAATACATGGGTTCTTTGGTTGGGATCGGATACCCATTCCGATACCGATTCTCCTCCCTGCGCTTGGGAACTGTTGGATGCCGAATGAAGTAAGCTACCTTGGGCATTAAACCACAAAAAATTAGAGATGTTTTCACGAATCACGGAACCAAATGCATTGGCATATACCTCTAGCGATTGATCTTCCTCACCTAGATAGGCATAGGATATTTTAGATAGTTCTGAGCCTTGACCATCTTCAACCCGAATATGTTTTGTATCTACATCTAGAGTAACTCCATAGGATTGCGAAATCCGTTTACCTACGACGACCTCTAA